>NZ_JANLOA010000114.1:0-91416 GCF_025466035.1 Pseudomonas sp. 20P_3.2_Bac5
AGACCCCTTCAGAACGTCTGCCCCAAATTCAGATAAACCGCCTTCTCATCTTCGCTGTTGAAGCCATAACTGAAGCTCAGCGGCCCCAACGGCGTATCGAAACCGACGAAGACACTCGCCGCGTTGACATAGCCACTGTCGAATTCGTTGTCGTTGTTCCAGATCCGCCCGCGCTCCAGCGAGCCACCCAGGTACAGCGGGAAGTCCAGCGGCAGGTAGGCGCGCGGCGTCAGGCGGCGGTAATACACCATGCGCATCAGGCTCAGGTTCTGCCCGGACAGCGAGTTCTGGCGGAAGCCCGAAAGCTGCCGCGGCCCACCCATCACCATGCTCGACACCACCACGTCGGCATCGTCCAGTGTCCGTCCATAACGCCCGCCCAGCACCCAGGTGTTCGGGCCGCTGCTCAGTGCCTTGTCCAGCTTGAAGTCCCATTGCCGGTAGCGTTGATCGGAACCGAGGTCCGGTTCGAACTGGCGCAGGGTCAGGCGGATGTCTTCGCCGCTGTGAGGGAAGTAGACGTTGTCCAGAGTGTCGAAGGAGTACTTCAGCTCGTAGAAACCTTCGTTGAAGTTGACCTTGGGCAGGTCCTGGTCGCCGATTCGCACCTCGGCCTTGCCCCAGGCCTGGCCTACGCCGAAGCGCACTTCACCGCTGTTGCCAATCTGCCGACCGAGGTTCAGGCCGAAGCCGTAGCGCTCCAGGCGGTATTCGGCGACGGGGTCGTTGTCCAGCGTCGCCTCGATGTTCTGCGAGCCGAGGTTCAGGTACGGTGCGACGAAATAGCGCGAGCCGGTGTCCAGCGGCTGGTAGAACTCGCTGTACAACTCCTGCACGTCACCAATCTGTGCTCGGGTCAGCCATTCCGCGCCGAGCCTGTTGATGCCGTTCACCCGGTAGCTAGCGCCGAGGTTGAAAGCGCTGTCGCCGCGCATGTCGTCCGAGAGGTTGAGGCCCAGGCGCAGGTAGTCGGTGCCGCCGCGGCGACCGCGGGCGTTGATTACCAGGGTGTTGTCCTGGCCCTTGTGCACCACGCGGTATTGCACCCGGTCGAAGTAATCCAGGCCGTACAGGGTGCCCATGTCGGTCTGCAGACGGTCCAGTTCCAGCGGCTGGCCGACGGGTTGGCGGATGTAGTAGCGGATCACGTCGTCGCTGACCTTGGAGTCGTTCTCCACTTTGATCGCGGTGATCACCGGGGTCCGTTGCCCTGGCGAGCGGGCCACCGCCAGCTCGGCGCCGCTGCCTTCGACATGGCGCAGGGCGGCCAGGCGAGGTCCGAGAATTTGTGTCGCGCGGTAGCCGGCTTCGACCATTTCCGGGGCGCGCCCGAAGTCGGTGACGCCGAAGCTGGCCAGTGACGGCTGGATAAGTATGTCGTCGCGCTTGAGGGCGGCCAGTTGTTCTTCGGAGTTGCGGCGGGTCATCAGGGTGATGGACTGGTTGAGCACATCGACAACCGTCGCCAGTTGTTTGCGGTTGCGCAGCGGCGTGCCGATATCGACGACGATCGCCACGTCGACACCCATTTCCCGCACGATATCCAACGGGATGTTGTCCACCATGCCGCCATCGACCAGCAACCTGCCCTCCAGCTCGACCGGGGCGAACACCGCCGGGATCGACATGCTGGCGCGAATCACCTGGGGCAGGTGGCCGCGGCTGAACACCACTTTTTCACCGCTGGCGATGTCGGTGGCCACGGCGCGGAAGGGGATCGGCAATTTGTCGAAGTCGCGGGTATCGCTGGTGTGGGCCAGCAGGCTCTCCAGCAGCAGCGCCAGGTTCTGGCCCTGGATCACCCCCAGCGGGAGGCCGAGGCTGCCGTCGTCGCGGAAGCTGATTTTCTGTTTGATCAGGAAGTCGCGGTCGTCCTGTTTGCGGCGGAACGGGACGTCCTTGCGCGGCGGCGCATCGGAAAGGGCCTGCTGCCAGTCGATCGACAGCGCCAGTTTCTCCAGTTCCTCGATCTTGTAGCCGGAGGCATAGAGCCCGCCGATCACCGCGCCCATGCTGGTGCCGGCGATGGCGTCGATCTTCACGCCCTGTTCTTCCAGCGCCTTGAGCACGCCGATATGGGCCAGCCCGCGGGCGGCACCGCCGGACAGCACCAGGCCGACCTTGGGCCGGGTAGCGCCAGGCTTGGCGGTCTCGGCGGCGAACAGGGAAAGGGAGGTGGACAACAGCAGCAGACAGAGCAGCAGGCGGCGCATCGTGGCTCTCGGAGCGAAGGGCAAAGACCGCTAGTATAAGCGCCACACATTTTGTTTGAGGTTGTTACCGTGAGCGCGCCGAAGCCGGAAATTGTCATCACCTATTGCACCCAGTGCCAATGGCTGCTGCGCGCGGCCTGGCTGGCCCAGGAACTGCTCAGCACGTTCAGCGACGAGCTGGGCCGCGTGGCGCTGGAGCCGGCCAGCGGCGGTACGTTCCGCATCACCTGCGATGGCGTGCAGATCTGGGAGCGCAAGGCCGACGGCGGCTTCCCGGAAGCCAAGGTGCTCAAGCAGCGGGTACGCGACCAGATCGACCCCGAGCGCGACCTCGGTCACAACGACCGCTGAGTTTCAGCTTTGCCCGGCGGCGGCCTTGCGAGGTTCGGCGCTGGCGGCGAGGCGACTGGACACCACGATCGCCAGGATAATCAGCGCACCGCCCAGCAGCATGCGCGGGGTGGGCGTTTCGGCGAACAGCAGCCAGGCCATGGCGATGCCGTAGATCGGCTCCATCGCGAAAACCACTGCGGCGGTGCGCGCCTTGATCACCGCCAGCGAGGCGACGAACAGGCTGTGGGCGACTCCGGTACAGAAGACGCCGAGCAAGGCGATCCACAGCCAGTCCATCGCTGGCACCTCGGCCAGGCCCGGCGCCGCGAACGGCAGCAGGCACAGGGCGACCACGAGGTTCTGGCACAGCGCCGCTTGCACTGCCGGGATGCGCCCGGAGCCGGCGCGGTTGGTCAGTGACAGCAATGAGAACAGCAGCCCCGAGAGAAGCGCCCAGAGCAGGCCGCCGGTGGCCTCGCTGGCCAGATTAAATTCCGGGGTGACCAGCACCAGACCGATGCTCACCAGCGCCACCAGCACCAGCTCATTGCCGCGAATCCGCTCGCGGAACAGCAACCCTTCGAGGATCACCGTGAAGGCAGGGAAGCTGGCGAAGCCCAGGGTGGCGATGGCCACGCCACCAACCTTGACCGCGATGAAGAAGCTCACCCAATGCCCGGCCAGCAGCACGCCGCCCAGTCCCAGGCGGCGCCAGTCCTGGGCTTGCAGCGGTCGCCAGGCCGAGCCAGCGAGGCGGGCGAACAGGCCGAGGGCGAGCACCGCGAAGGCGGCGCGGCCGAAAACGATGATCGAGGGCGCGGCGCTGGCGAGCTTGCCGAAAACGCCGGTCAGGCCGAAAAACAGCGCGCCGATATGCAGGGCGCCGAGGGCGGTGCGGTGGTTCATGGGAGTCCTTGATGAGCAGGCGACAGCGCGGCCAGTGTAAGGCGGGCCACGCCGGGGTGTCTGTCGCGATCCTCGCGTCAGTTGTCGCCAGACTCGCGGCGCAGTGCACCGGGGCTGCGACCGAAGGCCTTGAGCATGGCGGCGGCGAAGGCGCTCTGCGAACTGTAGCCGACCCGGCTGGCGATCTCGCCGACCGGCAAGGACGTGGCTTGCAGCAATTGCCGAGCACGCAGCAGCCGGCGCTGGCGAATGTAGTCCATCGGCGTGATGCCGCGCTCGGCGATGAAGCGGGCATGCAGGCGTGCGCTGGACAACCCGGCCAGCCGCGCCAGGTCGGCGACCTGCAGCGGATAGGCCGCGTACTGCTCGATATGGGCGTCGAAGGCGGCGTAGGGCAGTTCGCGCTGGACCGGGCTGGCGCTGACGCCGGCATTCAGGCTGGCGAGCAACAACACCGCGCCCTGGCGCGCGATCAGCGGGTCGCTCACGGGGCTGTGGGCCAGCCAGTCCACCAATTGCTGCTGGCGAGTGTCCAACAGCAGCGGGCCGGGCCGTTCCAGCAGACGGTGGCAGTCACCCGCATGCGCGCCGAGGCTGCTGGCCAGCCAGTTGTCGGCGGGCACATCCAGCACCAGGCAATGGCTGCCGGTGTCGCTGCCGCACGTGTGGTGGGCGCCGGCGGGCACCACCATCAGGTCCTGGCGCTCGACCCGCGCGCCGCGTCCGTCCACTTCGAAATCCAGGCGCCCGCGCAGGCCGAACACCAATTGCGGGTGCTCGTGGCTGTGGGCGATCAGGTCGTCGCGGTAGTGGCGCAGGGTGAGGATCGGGCCGCGGCTCATTGCGAGGGTCCAGGCGGGTGAAAGGCGCCAGTTTACTCTCGCCGCGGCTGTCATGGGACTGCCGCATGGCTGTCATGTTCGATTAACCGCCGACTGGCAAGCTCGCCCAAAGTCTGCCGGAGCCCCGCCCATGACCAGTGCCGCGTTGATCAAACCCTCGCGCAAGCAGCGCGTACGCACCCTGTGGATTTCCGATGTGCACCTGGGCACCCGTGACTGTCAGGCCGAGCACCTGTCGCAATTTCTCAAGCGCTATCACGCCGACCGGATCTACCTGGTCGGCGACATCATCGACGGCTGGAAACTGCGCGGCGGCATGTATTGGCCGCAGGCCCACACCAACGTGATTCGCCGCCTGCTGACCATGAGCAAGCGCGGCACCGAGGTGATCTACGTCACCGGCAACCACGACGAATTCCTCCGGCGTTACTCGAAACTGGTGCTGGGCAACATTCATCTGGTGGACCAGGCCGAACACCTCACCGCCGACGGCCGCCGCCTGCTGGTGATCCACGGCGACCAGTTCGACGTCATCACCCGCTATCACCGCTGGCTGGCCTTTCTCGGCGACTCGGCCTACGAATTCACCCTGACCCTCAACCGCTGGCTGAATCACTGGCGGGCGCGCTACGGCTATGGCTACTGGTCGTTGTCGGCGTACCTGAAACACAAGGTCAAGAGCGCGGTGAACTTCATCAGCGACTTCGAGGAAGCCATCGCCCGTGAGTGTGTGAAACAGGGCTTTCACGGGGTGGTGTGCGGGCATATCCATCACGCCGAAATCCGCAAGGTCGGCGAGATCGACTACCTCAACTGTGGCGACTGGGTGGAGTCCTGCACGGCGCTGATCGAGCACTGGGACGGCCAGATCGAGCTGTATCGGCTGGCGGATGACCAAGCGCGGCAGGCGCAAGCGGACGCGGCGCGGCTGGCTGAATCCGTGCAGGGTTGATTTCAGCCAGGATTCTAGAAACTCACCTTCCCGCGCAGCATGTCGCGGTACATCGCGAAATCTCCCAACAGGCTGTAGAGCGGATAGCTGAAGGTGGCCGGGCGGTTCTTTTCGAAGAAGAAATGCCCGACCCAGGCAAAGCCGTAGCCGGCGAACGGCACGGCCAGCAGCAACAGCCACTTGCCGCTGCCGATGGTGTAGGCGAGCAGCGCAATCACCAGCGTGGTGCCGACGAAGTGCAAGCGCCGGCACGCGGGGTTGCTGTGCTCGCCCAGGTAATAGGGATAGAACTGCTCGAAGCTGTTGAAGCGCTGCAGATTGTCCACGGCTTTAGCCTCCCTGTTCTTGTAAGTTTGCAACCTATAGGGCGTGGAGCCTGAACTGAGTCTAGAGTCAGTAGCTGTATCAGCAAGTGACAATAGGCGCCACTTTAGTATCCTTTGCGTCTCCCCAAAACCTGAGCCCGCCATGAACGAGAGAACCACGTCAGCAAGCTGGGCCTCCGGGATTGTCAAAGCGCTCGAGCTTGAAGGGCTCGACTGTCCTGGCCTGTTTCGCAAGCTCGGCCTGGACTTCGCCGCGTTGGATGACCCTGACGCGCGCTTCACCCAGGACTCGATGACCCGTCTCTGGCAACTGGCCGAGGAATTGTCCGGCAACCACGCCATCGGCCTGAACATGGCCCGGGTGGTGCGACCGGCGTCGTTTCATGTGGTGGGTTATGCGCTGATGTCGAGCCGGACCCTGGCCGAGGGCTTCGAGCGTCTGGTGCGTTACCAGCGGATCATTGCCGAAAGCTCCGACCTGAGTTTTCACCTCGGCCCGGAAGGCCATGCCCTGATTCTTACCGTCCACGGCGACCATCTGCCGCCGACCCGACACAGCGCCGAAGCGTCGCTGGCCTGCGCGTTGTCGTTGTGCACCTGGTTGAGCGGACGGGTGATCCAGCCACGGCGGGTGCTGATCCAGGGCCCGCAACCCCACGATATCGAACCCTACAAGACGGCATTTCACTCGCCGCTGGTGTTTGGCGCGCCCTATGACGCGCTGATCTTCGATCCGCAAGACCTGCAGGCGCCGCTGCCCACCGCCAACGAGGCAATGGCGACCCTGCACGACCGCTTCGCCGGGGAATACCTGGCGCGTTTCTCCGAAAGCCGGGTGACCCACCGCGCCCGCCAGGTGTTGTGCCGGGTGCTGCCGCAGGGCGAACCCAAGCGCGAACTCGTGGCCCAGGCGTTGCACCTGTCCCAGCGCACGTTGCAGCGTCGTTTGCAGGAGGAGGGCACCAGCTTCCAGGCCCTGCTGGATGACACCCGGCGCGAACTGGCCGAGCAGTACCTGGCCCAGCCGGGCATGACCCTGCTGGAAACTGCCTACTTGTTGGGGTTCGCCGACCCGAGCAATTTCTTCCGGGCCTTTCGCCGCTGGTTCGATGTCACCCCCGGCGAATACCGCGCCCGCCGCCACGGACTGAACCAGTCCGAGGCGACGCCAGCGCCGGTCAGTGACGCCAGAACGCCGGCATACATAGAACCAGCACAGTAATGATCTCCAGGCGGCCGAGCAGCATGCCGCCGGCAAGGATCCACTTGGCGGCGTCCGGCAGGGTGGCGAAGTTGCCCGCCGGGCCGATGGTCTCGCCAAGGCCGGGGCCGACGCCGGACACGGTGCTGGCGGCGCCCGTCAGGGCGGTCATCCAGTCGACGCCGAGCAGCGACAGTAGCAGGGCGATCACGCAGATGGTGATGGCGAAGAAGAACGAGAAGGTCAGGATCGAACGGACGATTTCCTCGTCGAGCCGGTGACCGTTGTATTTCTGCTTGATCACCGCCCGTGGGTGGATCAACTGGTTCAGCGAGGCTTTGAGCAGGATGTAGGCGACCTGGAAACGGAAGATCTTGATGCCGCCCGCGGTCGAGCCCGAGCAGCCACCGATGAAGCCCAGGTAGAAAAACAGCATCAGCGAGAAGTTGCCCCACAGGCTGTAGTCGCCCAGGGCGAAGCCGGTGGTGGTGACCACCGAGGTGACGTTCAGCGCGACGTGGCGCAGGGCGTCGAGCCAGTGCAGCTTGGTGGTGGCCCAGTACCAGGTGCCGAGCACCAGCCAGGTCACCACCAGCAACAGCAGCAGGCCCTGGACCTGCTGGTCCTTGATCAGCGCCTTGCGGTTGCCGCGCAGGGTGGCCACATACAGGGTGAACGGCACGCTGCCGCAGATCATCACCACCACCGCGACCCAATGCACTGCCGGCTGTTGCCACTTGGCCAGGGACAGGTCCGAGGTGGAGAACCCGCCGGTGGAAATCGCCGACATGGCGTGGTTGATCGCATCGAACGCGTTCATGCCCGCCAGCCAGAAGGCCAGGCCGCCGACCGCGGTGATGCCGATGTACACCAGCACGATGGACTTGGCGACCATGTGCGAACGCGGCATGACCTTCTCGGAGCGGTCCGACGACTCGGTCTGGAACAGGCGCATGCCACCGATGCGCAGCAGCGGCAGGATCGCCACCGCCATGCCGATGAAGCCGATACCGCCGAGCCAGTGCAGCAGCGAGCGCCACATCAGAATCCCCGGCGACATGTTGTCCAGGCCGCTGAGCACCGTGGAGCCCGTGGCGGTGATGCCGGACATGCTTTCGAAGAAGGCGTCGGTGTAGCTGATGTGCTGGGTCAGCAGGAACGGCAGTGCGGCGAATATACACACCACCAGCCAACTGCTGACGGTCAGCAGGTACATGTCCCGCGGGCGCAGATGCACGTGTTCCGGCCGGCCGGGAATCACCAGCGCGAGGCCCGCGATGAAGGTGATGAGGCTGGACCAGAGGAACGACGGCATGTCGCTGGTGCGTTCGAAGATGACCAGCGTCGCCATCGGCACGACCATGCTGACCGCCAGAGTGATGAGGAAGATGCCGATAATGAAACCGATGATCCTTAAGGTCGGCAACGCCATGTGATCTGCTCTGACTCGAAACGGAAGGGCGCCATTCTACCTGCGGGCCTTTTTAAGTAAACGTCGCTGTGGTGTTTGATCGGCAGGGCACTAGAATGGGCCCTCATTTTTCGACCTGGAGGGTAGCCGATGGAGGCTCTCGACGTTTTGCTCAACCGTGTTTCCGTTCCGCGCCTGACGGACCCGGCGCCCAACGCCGCCCAGCGTGAAGGCCTGTTCCAGGCGGCCTTGCGTGCACCGGATCACGGCCAGTTGCGGCCTTGGCGTTTCCTCACGGTCGAAGGCGAGGCGCGGACCCGTCTGGGCGAGCTGTTCGCCGAAGTGGTCGCGCTCAAGGGTGATGCTACCGAAGCCGCCCTCGACAAGGCGCGCGCCATGCCACTGCGGGCGCCGTTGCTGGTGCTGGTGATTGCCCGGACCCAGGAACACTTCAAGGTGCCGGTGTCCGAGCAGGTGCTGGCGGCGGGGTGTGCCGCCCACGGGATTTTGCTGGCGGCCCATGCGCAAGGCATCGGCGCGGTGTGGCGGACCGGCGAGATGGCCTACTCGGCGCATGTGGCCAAGGGCCTGGGTCTGGAAGCGGGGGAAGAGTTGATTGGCTTCCTGTACCTCGGCACGCCAATGGGTGAGCCGCGGACTGCGCCGGTATTGAAGACCGAGGACTTTGTCAGCGCCTGGGGCTGATTTCCGGGCTCATCGCGACGGCTAGGCGTGCCGAACCGTCGCGAACGCTACAAATCAGGCACCCCCACCCGCCTGAACCGGCAATACCAGCGTCGCCACAAACCCGCCCTGCGGGTGGTTGGCCAACTGCAAACTCCCGCCATGGCGCTCCGCCGCCCGCCGCGCAATCGCCAGGCCCAGACCATGCCCCGGCGCACTCTGCCCAGGTGCACGGAAAAACGGCTCGCCCAACTGCTCCAGATGCTCCGGCGCCACGCCCGGCCCGTGATCGCGCACGCTGATGACGATCCGCTCGCCCTCCTGTAATGCCGTGACCTCGATCGGTCGACCTTCCGGACTGAAGCGCAAGGCATTGCGCAGCAGGTTGTCCAGCGCCCGCTCCACCATCGTCGGCCAGCCCTGAAGCGTGAGGCCGGGGGCTTCCTGGATCTGGATCTCCTGCTCCGGCGCGCTCAGTTGCGCGTCCTTGCACACGCTGTTCAACAGCGCATTGAGGTCGACGGGCTCGGCGTGGGCATGCTCGGCATCGACCCGCGCCAGCACAAGGATCTCGCTGATCAAGGCTTCCAGCCGGTCGCACTCGCGGGTCAGGCGTGGCCAGTAGGTTTCCCGTTGTTCCGGTTCCGCTCGCTCGGCCAAGGCCAGGGCGATGCGCAACCGTGCCAACGGCGAACGCAACTCGTGGGAAACGTCGCGCAACAATTGGCGCTGGCTGCCGATCAGGCTTTGCAGGCGTGAGCCCATGCGGTTGAAGTCGTTGGCCAGAACGCCGAATTCATCACGACGGCTGGCCAGCCGCGCCAGGCTGTTCTGCTGGTAGCTGGCCTGGCCGAGGTCATGTACCGCACCGCGCAGGCGACTGAGCGGGCGGGTAATGGACAGCGTGACCAGCAGGCTGAACAGGGTCAGCACCACCAAGGTGATGCCCAGTGCACTCAGGGGCCAGATCAGGCTCTCGCGGTGCCAGGCATCCAGTTCGGGATGCGGGATGCGATAAATCAACAGGTAGGTAGTGCCGCTGCCGGGGCTGGTGTATTCCTCGGTGAGGCGGCGCCAGGGCAGCGGGCGATCGTCATTGCCTTGCCGCGCTTCGAACACCGCCGCCCGGCGCGGGAACGTACCCGGTACCACGGCTTCGCCGGCCTCGTTGAGCACCTGCGTATCGATGTGGTAGCGGTGTTTGCGTTGTTCGAGGTAGCGCTGGGCGATTTCCGGGCCTTGCTGCTCGTAGCGCTCTGCCCAGTTTTTCGCCAGAACGTTGAGTCCCGGATGACGACTGAGAATCCAGGCGTCCTGGTTGAGTGTGTGCCCGAGCAGGATCGACAGACCGGCGACCAGGGCGATGGCGAGCCAGAAGCTGGCCAGGATACGCCAGAACAGTGAACGCAAGGGCAGTCCCTCTAATGACGGAAGCCCGGCCTGCATGAGCAGGCCGGGCGGGGGAGGTGTGACAGCTTACTGGGCCTTCTTGCCGTTTTCAGCTTTCCAGGCCTGGAACTGTTGCCATTCGGCGCGGCGTTCCTCGCGTTTCTTCTGCAGTTCGTCGAACTGCTTCTGCTGGTCCGGCTTGAGCAGGGCGCGGATGTCAGCCTGGGTCTTGTCCTGTTTGGCCTTGAGCTCGTCCTTCATGGCTTTCTGCTCGGCGGCCGGCAGTTTGTCCAGGTAGCGCTGGGTGACATCGCGGCGGTTCTTCATTTCTTCGCCCATCAGCTTGCCGACTTGCTGGCGCTGCTCGCGGGACAGGTCCAGTTGGGCGAAAGGCGCGTCACCGCGGTGGTGCTCGCCGTGGCGTGGACCAGGGCCTGGGCCGCCTTCGGGCATGGCCATGGCGACGGTGGGCAGGGCGGCAGCGAACATCAGGGCGATAAGGGTCTTGCGCATGGTGTCTCTCCTATCTGTAGGCCGGTCGTTACCGGATGTGGCCAGTCTATGGAGATCAAGGTCAGCGGCGGTCAGCCAAGGGTAAAGCCTGGGTAAAGACCGCCGGGAACCTGACTGACACAGCGCTTACAGGCTGTAGTAGTAGCCGCGGCTGCGCAGCGCGACGATGCGCGGGCGACCGTCAGGGTGGGGGCCGATCTTCTTGCGCAGGTTGCTGACGTGCATGTCGAGGCTGCGGTCGTAGAGCGTCAGTTTGCGGCCCAGGGCGATCTGCGCCAGCTCTTGCTTGTCCAGCGGTTCGCCGGGTTGGCGCAGCAGGGCTTCGAGGATGCGGCTTTCGGAGAGGGTCAGGGTCAGCTCGCGTTCGTCGATCTCGACCACGCCACGCGCCGGGCTGAAGTTCAGGTCGCCAATTTCAAGCTGGCTCGGTGCTGCGGGGGCATGGCTGCGGCGTAATACGGCGCGCAGGCGGGCGGTCAGTTCACGAGGGTCGCAGGGTTTGGCCAGGTAATCGTCGGCGCCCAGTTCCAGGCCGAGGATGCGGTCCAGTGGTTCGCCGCGGGCCGATAGCATCAGCACCGGCAACTCGGGGTGCTCGCTGCGCAACTGCTTGAGCAACTCCAGGCCGCTGCCGTCGGGCAGCATCACATCCAGCACCACCGCTGCCGGAGCCTGTTCGGCCAGGGCTTTGCGGGCGCTCTGGCCATCGTGGCAGGCACGGACCTGGAACCCTTCCTGGCTCAGCCAGTGGGCGAGCAACTCGCAGAGTTCCTGGTCGTCGTCAATCAGTAACAGCTCACTCATGTCTCACTCAATTCAACCATTGCTTGCGCCTTCTGTGGCTACCGCTGACAAAGATACCGCAGAGCACGGCGATCAGGGTGACCGCGCTGCCGATCACGAACCATTGCTGCTGATCGGTCAGCAGTTTAGGGGCCGTGCTGGCCTGAGACTCCTTGAGCATCAGCTTGAGGCGCTGGTTTTCCTGGCGTAGTCGGCCCAGTTGCGCGTTTTCGCGCTCGCTGTCGGTATTTTGCAGTTGCTGGGTCAGTGCTTCGCGTTGAAGCTCGCTCTCTTTCAGTCGCTGCTGCAACTCGGTGATCTGGCTGCCCGCACTCAGCGACAGCGGTGTGGCCTCTTCGGCCTGGGTGAACGGGCTCAGCAACAACAGGCACAGCAGCATGGACAACGGACCTTGACGCATCGGAACTCCTGTAATTCCAGTCGAGTGTTCAGGGTGTTGTCGGCCGCGCGATGAGAATAATGAGCAACTGCCCCGATTAAAAACGGGGCACGGCGCGCCAGGCTCGGCCGGCGCGCCGTGGGTGTTACGGCAGGACTTGCTTGAAGGGCTTGACGATGACGTTGTCGTAGACGCCGGCGGCGATGTACGGGTCGGCGTCGGCCCAGGCCTGTGCGGCGTGCAGCGAGTCGAACTCGGCGACGATCAGGCTACCGCTGAAACCGGCGGCGCCCGGATCGTTGCTGTCGATGGCCGGGTGCGGGCCGGCCAGGACGATGCGTCCTTCAGCCTTCAGTTGTTGCAGACGCTCCAGGTGCGCCGGGCGTGCGGCCAGGCGGTTTTCCAGCGAGTTGGCAACATCGGTGGCGATGATGGCGTAGAGCATGTCATTCCTCGGGTTTGGGAGTGGTGGGGTCGCTGTCGTGCATGTGACGGGACAGGTAGACACCCTGGCCGACCAGGAACAGCACGGTCATGCCCAGGCTGCCGAACACTTTGAAGTCGACCCAGAAGTCCTGGAACGTGAAGGCGACGAACAGGTTGGCCGCGCCGCAGATCAGGAAGAAGGCGATCCAGGCCAGGTTCAGGCGGGTCCAGACCGGGTCCGGGAGGGTCAGCGCGTGGCCCATGATGCGCTTGATCAGCACCTTGTCGCCGACGAAGTGACTGCCGAGGAACGCCAGGGCGAACAGCCAGTTGACCACCGGGGCTTTCCACTTGAGGAAGGTTTCGCTGTGGAAGGCCAGCGTCAGGCCGCCGAACACCAGGCAGGCGACCAGGGTCAGCCATTGGCCTTTTTCCAGCTTGCGCTGGCGGATGAGCAGGGTGCCGTAGACCACCAGCGAGCTGATGATCAGCACTGCGGTGGCGCTGTAGATGCCGCCCAGGCTGAAGCTCTGGCCGGCGACGTCGACGACGCGGGGATCGAGTTTGTAGACGATGAAAAACAGGAGCAGCGGGATGAAATCGATGAATTGTTTCACGGTGGCAGCCAGGAGCGGGATGTGTCGGCATAATAACAAACCTCAATGAGAGGGAAAGCGTCACCCCATGAATGTTGATCTGCACTGCCACAGCACCGCGTCAGACGGCTCGCTGACTCCCACCGATCTGGTTGCCCGCGCCTATGAGCAGGGCGTCCGGATGATGGCCCTGACCGACCACGACACCCTCGAAGGCCAGCTTGAGGCCCGCGAGGCGATGCACGCGCGCGGCATGCAATGGGTCAGCGGGATCGAGCTGTCGTGTACCTGGTCGGGCGTCACCATCCACGTCCTGGGTTACGGATTCCCGCTGGATGCCCCGCCGTTGCTGGAGGCCGTCGAGTCCCTGCACCGCGGCCGCTGGCTGCGCGCCGAGGAAATCAGCCGGCGCCTGGCGGCCAAGGGCATGCCTGGCGCGCTGGAAGGCGCGCGGGCGATCCAGCAGGCGCTCGGTGACAGCGGCAACGCGCCGGCGCGCCCGCATTTCGCCGACTTCCTGATCAGCGCCGGCTACGTCAAGGACCGCGCCGAAGCGTTCCGCAAATGGCTCGGCGCCGGCAAGCTGGGTGACGTCAAGCTGCACTGGCCGACCCTCGACGACACGGTAGAGACCCTGCGCGCCGCTGGCGCCTGGGTCAGCCTGGCCCATCCGATGCATTACGAACTCACCCGCAGCAAGCGCCGCCGGCTGATTGCCGACTATATTCAAGCAGGGGGACAGGCGCTTGAAGTGGTCAACGGCATGCAGCCGGCCGAACAGGTCGGCACGTTGTCCATCCTGACCCGTGAGTTCGGTCTGCTGGCCAGTGCTGGCAGCGACTTCCATGGCCCGGGCACCTGGTCCGAAATCGGTGTCTACCGGCCTCTGCCGGAGGATCTGCCACCTCTGTGGCGTCGATTCAAACATGAGCAGCCATCCGCGGCCGTCTGAACAGGAAGACAATGTGAGTCAATTTTTCCAGATACATCCGGAGAATCCGCAGCCGCGCCTGATAAAACAGGCGGTCGAGATTATCCGCAAGGGCGGGGTGGTGGTGTATCCGACCGACTCGTCCTACGCCATGGGTTGCCAGATCGGCGACAAGAACGCCGTGGAGCGGGTACGTCAGTTGCGCAAGCTGGACAAGAACCACAACTTCACGCTGATCTGCTGCGACATGTCGCAACTGGGGCTGTTCGCCAAGATCGACACCGGCACCTTCCGCCTGCTCAAGGCCCATGTGCCGGGGCCTTACACGTTCATCCTCAACGCCACCCGCGAGGTGCCGCGCCTGCTCTTGCATGAAAAGCGCCGCACCATCGGCCTGCGCGTGCCGGACCATCCCATCGCCCTTGCGCTGCTGGAAGAACTCGGCGAGCCGCTGATGAGCGTCAGCCTGGTGATGCCCGGCGAGTCCGAGCCGATGACCGATCCCTATGAAATGCGCCAGGCGCTCGAGCACCACGTCGACCTGATCATCGACGGCGGTTTCGGCGGCCTTAAAGCCTCCACCGTGATCAACCTGGCCGGAGACGAGCCGGAAGTCGTGCGGGTCGGTTGCGGCGACCCCGCGCCTTTCATGGTCGAAGCGTGAGCATGGTCGAAGAGGTAGAGGCTCCGGTCGATCCCCAGGCCGGCGCCCAACAGGAACTGCCGCTGGTCATGGTCTATGGCCAGGCCCTGACCGAAATGCCGGTGGACCTGTACATCCCGCCGGACGCGCTTGAAGTGTTCCTCGAAGCCTTCGAAGGCCCGTTGGACTTGCTGCTCTACCTGATCCGCAAGCAGAACGTCGACATCCTCGATATCCCGGTGGCGGAAATCACCCGCCAGTACATGGGCTATGTCGAGCTGATGAAGACCGTGCGCCTGGAACTGGCCGCCGAGTACCTGGTGATGGCGGCGATGCTGGCCGAGATCAAATCGCGCATGCTCCTGCCGCGGGCCGAGCAGGCCGAGCAAGAAGAAGACGACCCGCGCGCCGAGCTGATTCGTCGCCTGCAGGAGTACGAACGCTTCAAGGCCGCCGCCGAGGACATCGACCAACTGAGCCGGGTCGGCCGCGACATCATCGTGCCGCGCCTCGACGCCCCGCAGGCCAAGGCGCGCAAGCTGCTGCCGGATGTCTGCATCGAAGAAGTGCTGATGTCCATGGCCGAGGTGTTGCGCCGCAGTGATCTGTTCGAAAGCCACCAGATCAGCCGTGAGGCGCTGTCGACCCGCGAGCGCATGAGCGAAGTGCTTGAGCGCCTCAAGGGCGGTGGCTTCGTGCCGTTCGTCGAGCTGTTCACCGCGGACGAGGGCAAGCTTGGCGTGGTGGTGACCTTCATGGCGATTCTTGAGCTGGTCAAGGAATCGCTGGTCGAACTCGTGCAGAATGAGCCCTTCGCGCCGATCCACGTCCGGGCCCGGGCAGAATGAATTCAAGAGCAACCGCATGAACCTGAACGACCCGCGCGACCTGGCGCCCCTGCTCGAAGCCTTCCTCCTGGCCTCGGGTAAACCGCAATCGCTGGAGCGGCTTTTCGAGTTGTTCGAGGAAGCCGAGCGCCCTGACTCCAGCGTGTTCAAGGAAGCCCTCGAAGTGCTGCGGGCATCTTGTGCCGGGCGGGCTTTCGAGCTGGTGGAGGTTGCTTCCGGTTATCGCCTGCAGATTCGCGAGACCTACGCGCCGTGGGTCGGCCGGTTGTGGGAAGAGCGTCCGCAGCGCTATTCCCGAGCCTTGCTGGAGACCCTGGCGTTGATCGCCTATCGCCAGCCGATCACCCGCGGCGAGATCGAGGATGTGCGTGGCGTCGCGGTCAACACCAATATCGTCAAGACGCTGCTGGAGCGCGAGTGGGTGCGGATCGTCGGTTACCGCGAAGTGCCCGGCCGGCCAGCGATGTTCGCCACTACCAAGGGCTTCCTCGACCACTTCAACCTGAAAAGCCTCGATGAACTGCCATCTCTGGCCGAACTGCGGGAAATGGAGCCGGCGCCGATGCCGCCAATGGACCTTGACGACTTGCCTGTGCCCGCGCATTTGCAGGCCCTGGCCGACGCCAGCGCCGAGCCTGACGGCGAGGCGCCGGTGGAAGAAACCAGCTTCCGCACCTTGCTGGTGGAGCTGGACGCAATGGAAGAAGGCTTGAAAACCGACTTCGACGACCTGCTGCGTGACCTGCCCGAAGCGCCTGAAGAGGCGGCGGATGAAGCGCTGGACGAAGATGACAGTCACGACGCGTTGCCCGAAGCAACCCGCGACTGATCCACCGTCCGGCGCAAAAGCACGGCGGCGATGGCGATATACCGCTACGCTCTGATGCGTTTGCGCCGGGATCAGCGTATGATTCGCGACCTTTTTGGTGCTTGGCGCACCTGAAGCCCAGATTTGAATCTCTACACCGGGAGGTGCCCAGATGAGTGAACAAGACCTGCAAGACAGCCCGCCACGTCCGTCCGGCGAAAAACTGCAAAAAGTACTCGCGCGCATTGGCGTGGGTTCGCGCCGTGACGTAGAAGCCTGGATCGGCGAAGGTCGCATCAAGGTCAACGGCGTTGTCTCCACCCTCGGCCAGCGCGTCGACCTGCACGACGCCATTTCCGTCGACGGTCGCCTGATCAAGCGCGAAGAAAAAGCCGAAGCCGTACGCCGCGTCATCATGTACAACAAGCCTGACGGCGAGATCTGCACTCGTGACGACCCGGAAGGCCGTCCGACCGTGTTCGACCGCCTGCCGCGGCCGAAAGAAGGCCGCTGGATCAACGTCGGCCGCCTCGACATCAACACCACCGGCCTGCTGCTGTTCACCACCGACGGTGAACTGGCCAACCGTTTGATGCACCCGTCCTACGAGATGGACCGTGAGTACGCCGTGCGCGTGCGCGGTGAAGTCGACGACGACATGATCGCCCGCCTCAAGGAAGGCGTGGTGCTGGAAGACGGTCCGGCACGCTTCACCGATATCCAGCAGGCGCCGGGCGGTGAAGGTTTCAACCACTGGTATCACTGCGTGGTGATGGAAGGCCGTAACCGTGAGGTTCGCCGCCTGTGGGAATCCCAGGGTCTGGTGGTCAGCCGCCTGAAGCGCGTGCGTTTCGGTCCGGTGTTCCTCAACTCCGACCTGCCGATGGGTCGCTGGCGCGAAATGAGCCAGGGCGAAATCGACATCCTGGCCGCCGAAGTGGGCCTGACCCCAGTGGCGATGCCGGCGATGAACGCCAAGGCCAAGGACAAGTTGGAGCGCATGCAGCGTAAATCCAGCAAGCCGGTCGGCCGTGGCGAGCGCGTGCGGACCCTGCGTCCGGCCAAGGACGGCGCGACCGAGCGTTCGCCGCGCCAGCCGCGTGACGATTCCCCGCGCAAAGGCCGCAGCACCGTTGCCGAGCGCCCGAGCGATGTCCGCCGCAAGCCGGCGGGCGCGCCGAAGCGTCCGGGTGGCGGCGGTAGTGGTCGTGGCAAGCCTCGCTCTGAGTAAGGGCTGAGAAAGAAAAAAGCCAACCTTCGGGTTGGCTTTTTTTTTGGTTGTGTCCCGTCCTGAATAAGGTTTACACCTCCCATCCCGAATTTCCGGAGAGTCAGATGGAGCAAGGTGTAAAGCGCACACAGCGTGATTACTCACTGTCTTTTAAATTGGCAGTGATTGATCAGATTGAAAAAGGCGAACTGACCTACAAGCAGGCCCAGGCGCGGTATGGCATCCAGGGTCGGTCGACGGTTCTGGTATGGTTGCGTAAGCACGGTCGGCAGGATTGGAGCCAGGGGGCGTCGATCCGCGACAAGAGGAGCTGCGCGATGTCTGACCCCAAAACGCTCACTCCAGAGCAGCGGATCAAAGAGCTTGAGCAGCAGCTTGAGCTGATGAGCCAGAAGGCCCAGTTCTTTGAGACGGTCGTTGATGTTCTGAAAAATGACTATGGTGTCTCGGTCGTAAAAAAGCGATCCGGCAAGTCCTCTCGCAAGGTCAAGTCGCAGGACTGAGCATTGCCAGGGCTTGTCAGTTTCTAGGCATCAGTCGACAGGCTTACTACAAGCGCAACCGAGTTGCTGATGGCAAAGAACGCCAGGCAGACCGGGTGGTTGAGTTTGTACAGCAAGTCCGGATGCGCCAGCCTCGCCTGGGTACACGCAAGCTGCACTATCTGCTGCATTGCCAACCTGACAGACGATTCCAGGTCGGCCGAGATAGGCTGTTCCAAGTCTTGGGAGAGCGCCGTTTGCTAGTGCTGCCTAAGCGGGCCTACCACAAGACAACACAAAGCTTTCATCGTTTCTATCGCCATCCCAACTTACTCAAGCCCGGCCCAAGCCAGATCGTTCCGACAAGGCCGGAGCACGTCTGGGTTGCCGACATTACTTACCTGCCTGCACGTAATGGCGCGCTGTACCTGAGCCTGGTAACGGATGCTTACTCCAGGAAGATTGTTGGCCACCACGTCCATGAAAGCCTGCATGCCGAGTCAGTGGCGCAAGCCTTCAAGCAGGCATTACGAAAGCGCCGTCGTCGCCAGCCATTAGTCCACCATTCGGATAGAGGAATCCAATATTGCTCGGCGCTATACCAGTCACTGCATCAACGGCACGGCGTTCAGTGCTCCATGACTGATGGGTATGACTGCTACCAGAACGCGCTGGCCGAGCGAGTCAACGGAATCCTCAAGATGGAGCTGCTGTTGAGCAGCCCCGAAGATCTGGAGCAAGCGAGGCAGATGGTTGACGAGGCAGTGCAGATCTACAACACAGAACGGCCTCATATGGCTCTGAAAAACAAAACGCCCGATGCGGTGCATCGGGCGTTTTGAGGCCTGTCGGCCTACCTGAACAGGTGTAAACCTATTTCAGGACTAGACATGGTGAACTCAGAAGCGGAACACTTCCATGTCCGTGCGGATCGGCGAAGCCATCGGAATCTTTGGCTTTTCCGGCTCCTTGCGAACCTGTACCGGAGCGGCTTGCTTCTTCGGCGGCGCCTCTTCAACGATTGCCGGCTGGTTGGCCAACGGTTTCAACGCCGTGCTCAACTGCTCGGCCAGACGCTGCAGCAACTGGCCCTGGGCCTGCACCTGCGCCGAGGAACTGCCGGCATGCGGCTGTTCAAGGTGAATGATGCGGTTGTCGCGAACCTGACCACGACGGTCCAGCAGACGCCATTGCGCATCGAGGATCGCCGGTTGATTCGCGCCCGAGTCCAGGCGGGTGATCGACAGCAGCACCTGCACATCAGGACTGAAGCCGGTGCTGGCCGGAGCCAGGATCACGCGCTGGCTGTCCAGACGCCATGCCAGCTGGCGAACCAGCAGTTGATCGATATCAGCGGAAAGACTGCCCGCCCAACGACCGTCCGTCGCCGCGGTGAGGCTGCCATCGTTTTGCCGCTGCAGCAGCGTCTCACGCTGCAGGTAGTCGGCGACCGATACCGGACCCAGTACTACCGCCATACCGGCACTTTGCTTCGGTTGTCCTGGCTCGCCACTGTCAAGCTGATACAAGGCGACCGGCTGGTGCATGCTGCACCCCGCCAGGCCCAGTACGCCCGTGAGCAAGAGAACAAATGGAAGGCGCAGAAAAGTCATCATCCCATCCAGGCGGCCACCACACGGCACCGCAGTGATACTCATGAATTCATTCGGGCACCCAGCCACGCTGGCACCACAGGGCGCCTATCATCCGCGAAATCAAGCTCTAACTCCAGTGTTTACGCCCGGAACGTGTGGGAAAAACCCCGTTCCAGGCGTCTGGAACGCTTACTCCGGATTGTCGACCAACAACGCATCGACCCGCTGGAAGCCGCGCGGCAGTTTGTTGCCGCGACGGCCACGCTCGCCTTTGTAATGCTCCAGGTCTTCACCCTTGAGCGATAGCGTACGCTTGCCGGCTTGCAATACAAGGGTCGCGCCGTCAGCCAGAACGGCCATATCCGTGACGTATTCCTCACGGCTGGCCACCCGGTCACCGGGAATCCCGATGATCTTGTTGCCCTTGCCTTTGGCCAACTGCGGCAGGTCACTGATCTTGAACACCAGCAGGCGACCCTCGGTCGTCACCGCTGCCAGCCAGTTCTGCTCGCGGTCCGCCACCGGACGAGGTGCAAGCACCTTGGCACCGTTAGGCAGGCTGAGCAGTGCCTTGCCGGCCTTGTTCTTGGCCTGCAGGTCCTCGCCCTTGACCACGAAGCCGTAACCGGCGTCGGAGGCGATCACGTACAGCGCGTCGTCATCCGGCAGCAGCACGCATTCGAAGGAAGCGCCTGGCGGCGGTGTCAGACGACCGGTCAGCGGTTCGCCCTGGCCCCGCGCCGACGGCAGGGTGTGGGCTGCCACCGAGTAACTGCGGCCGGTGGAGTCGACAAACACCGCGAACTGGTTCGAGCGCCCCGCCGCCGCCACCTTGAAGCCGTCGCCAGCCTTGTAGGAAAGGCCGGTAGCGTCGATGTCGTGGCCCTTGGCGCAACGTACCCAGCCCTTTTCGGACAGGACCACGGTTACCGGTTCGGTCGGCATCAGCTCGTTTTCCGACAGCGCCTTGGCTTCCGCCCGGGCGATGATCGGCGAGCGGCGGTCGTCGCCGTAGGTTTCGGCGTCCTTGATCAGTTCGGTGCGCACCAGCTTGCGCAGCTTGGCGTCGCTGCCGAGCAGGGCTTGCAGCTTGGCCTGTTCCTTGAGCAGTTCGTCCTGCTCGCCGCGGATCTTCATCTCTTCCAGCCGCGCCAGTTGGCGCAGGCGGGTTTCGAGGATGTATTCGGCCTGGATCTCGGTCAGCTCGAAGCGGGCAATCAACGCCTGCTTGGGATGGTCTTCGGTACGAATGATGTGGATCACTTCGTCCAGGTTCAGGAACGCAACCAGCAAGCCATCCAGCAAGTGCAGGCGACGCTCGACCTTGTCCAGGCGGAATTGCAGCCGGCGGCGTACCGTGTTGATACGGAATTCCAGCCATTCCACCAGCAGCGCGCGCAGGTTCTTCAACTGCGGGCGACCATCCAGGCCGATGATGTTGACGTTGACGCGGTAGCTGGACTCCAGCTCGGTGGTGGCGAACAGGTGTTGCATCAGCTCGTCCAGCTCGACCCGGTTGGAGCGCGGAATGATGACGATCCGGCACGGGTTCTCGTGGTCGGACTCATCGCGCAGGTCGGCGACCATCGGCAGCTTTTTCGCCTGCATCTGCGCGGCAATCTGCTCCAGCACCTTGGCACCGGAAACCTGATGCGGCAGCGCGGTGACGATGATGTCGCCGTCTTCGATGCGGTACACCGCGCGCATGCGGACCGAGCCGCGACCGGTTTCGTAGATTTTCAGCAGGTCGGCGCGCGGGGTGATGATTTCCGCTTCGGTCGGATAGTCCGGCCCCTGGATATGTTCGCAGAGCTGCTCGACGGTGGCCTTTGGCTCATCGAGCAGACGCACGCACGCCGAGGCGACTTCCCGCAGGTTGTGCGGCGGTACATCGGTGGCCATACCGACGGCGATGCCGGTAGTGCCGTTGAGGAGGATATTCGGCAAACGTGCCGGCAAAACGGCAGGTTCGTCGAGGGTGCCGTCGAAGTTCGGCACCCAGTCCGCAGTGCCCTGCCCCAGCTCGCTGAGCAGCACTTCGGAATAACGCGACAGTCGCGCTTCGGTGTAGCGCATGGCCGCGAAGGATTTCGGATCGTCCGGCGCACCCCAGTTGCCCTGGCCGTCGACCAGGGTGTAGCGGTAGCTGAACGGCTGGGCCATCAGCACCATGGCTTCGTAGCAGGCCGAATCGCCGTGGGGGTGGAATTTACCGAGTACGTCACCGACGGTACGCGCCGATTTCTTGTGCTTGGAATCAGCATCCAGGCCCAGTTCGCTCATGGCGTAGACGATACGCCGCTGGACCGGCTTCAGGCCGTCGCCGATGTGCGGCAGCGCCCGGTCCATGATCACGTACATGGAATAGTTGAGGTAGGCCTGTTCGGTGAAGTCAGCCAGTGACCGGCGCTCTACGCCGTCGAGGCTGAGATCAAGGGAGTCGCTCATGCGGGCCTCATCATTTCAAGGTCTGGCGCAGCAGCAAGGTGCCGCCGCGCTGGGTGAATTCAAGTTGTTTCAGGGCACTCATGCCCAACAGCACCTGTTCGCCATCGAGCCCCGGAACCACCAGGGCGCGAACGTCGCGCAGGAGGATATCGCCCAATTGCAGGCTGTCCAGACGGGTCCGGTAGCCCTCGGTCCGGCCATTGGCGGTACTGACGGTCACCGGGGCGCCGCGCTCCAGGCCGAAACCGCGGGCCAGGGGCTCCGGGATCGCCACATCGGTGGCCCCGGTATCGAGCAAAAAATGAACAGCCTGACCGTTGATCAGGCCGTCAGCGACGAAGTGGCCCTGGCCATTGCCGGCCAGGCGCACCTCGACGTAACCCTCACCATGCTGCGAGGTGATCTGGCTGTTGGGGTTCACCTGCTTCTCTTCCCAGGCGCCGAAAAAGCGCGTGGCAAGGAACAACCCGGCGGCCCAGGCCAACACCATGAACACCCGCCCGATACGCTGACCCGGCGACTGGCTCATTTCTTCGCGCTCCAGCCGCCTTTCGGCGCGGCGAACCGCCAGACCACCGGACGGTCTTCGCCGTCCGCACGCGTGCCGCCGTTGTTGTCCAGGCCGATCCAGGCGCCTTCGGCGTCGATCACCAGCGCCTCGGCCAGCCCGTAAGGCTGGGTGTAGCGCCGCGAATCGACCAGCGCATCAGCGGCGAACGACCAGCAACGCTCTACCACACCGCTCTGTGCGTCACGACGACAGATGCGATAGGCATTGCGCTCGAGGGTGAACAGCTTGCCCTCAAACAACGCCAGGTCAGAAAAATCCCGCGAGACTTCACGCGCCTTGGGAAACTGCTCCGGCTGCATCTCGGTGCCGGCTTCGCTGAGCAACACGCAGGAGTCGCCGCAGGTCCAGGTGGTCTGCTTGCGATTGATCAGCAGCAGGCCGCGGCGCTCGCGTTCGGCCGCCAGCCACAGACGGTCACCCGCCGGGCTCACCGCCAGCCCTTCGAACAGGGCGTTGAAGTGCAGCAGCATACCGCTGGCGCGGGCCTGGCGGATCATGCTCGGATCGATTCGCAGCCAGGTCGGCGGGCCGTCCTGCGGTACTTGCAGCACTGCGGCGTGGGCTTCGCTGATGATGTAGTGGTTACCCGCCGCGTCGCAACTCAGGCCCTCGAAATCGAGGTCACCGCCGCGCACCAGCGAGGCGGCCCATTGCCGCGAGCGCAGGCCCAGCGGAAAACCGGAGTCCGGCACCGGCGGCACGGCCAGTTGCAGGCCGGTGGCCTGCCAGACCTGGGCGCTGGTATCGAGCTTGTAGAGCAGATCGTCGTCGCGGTCGGAGATGGTCCACAGCGCGCCGCTGCACATCGCCAGCCCCGACAGATTGCCGCCGCGCATGCCTTCGACAGGATGCTCGGAGAGCATCTTCAACTCCGGCCAGGGCTCGGCCAGCGAAGGCAGCGCGACCAGCGACAGCAAGGTCGCCAGCAGCAGACGGATCAAGCCATGACCTCGGCCAGGTTGCCGTTGCTCTCCAGCCAGGTCTTGCGGTCGCCCGCGCGCTTCTTGGCCAGCAGCATGTCCATGATTTCGCGGGTGTGCTCGAGGTCGTCCAGGGTCAACTGGACCAGGCGCCGGGTGTTCGGGTCCATGGTGGTTTCGCGCAGTTGCGGCGGGTTCATTTCGCCCAGACCCTTGAATCGGGTGACCTGCGGCTTGCCGCGCTTCTTCTCGGCCACCAGGCGGTCGAGGATGCCGTCACGTTCGGCTTCGTCGAGGGCGTAGTAGATTTCCTTGCCCAGGTCGATGCGGTACAGCGGCGGCATCGCCACATAGACGTGGCCGGCTTCCACCAGCGGGCGGAAATGCTGGACGAACAGGGCGCAGAGCAAGGTGGCAATGTGCAGGCCGTCGGAGTCGGCGTCGGCGAGGATGCAGATCTTGCCGTAGCGCAGTTGGCTCAGGTCGGCGGCACCCGGGTCGACACCGATGGCCACCGCGATGTTGTGCACTTCCTGGCTGGCCAGGACTTCACCGCCATCCACTTCCCAGGTGTTGAGGATCTTGCCGCGCAGCGGCAGGATCGCCTGGAATTCCTTGTCCCGTGCCTGCTTGGCCGAGCCACCGGCGGAATCACCCTCGACCAGAAACAGCTCGGCGCGCATCGGGTCCTGGCCCGCGCAGTCGGCCAGCTTGCCCGGCAGCGCCGGCCCCTGGGTGACGCGCTTGCGCTCGACCTTCTTGCTCGCCTTGAGGCGACGACCGGCATTGTTGATCGCCAGTTCGGCCAGTTGCATGCCCAGCTCGGGATGCTCGTTGAGCCACAGGCTGAAGGCATCCTTGACCACGCCGGAGACGAACGCCGCTGCCTCGCGGGAGGACAGGCGTTCCTTGGTCTGACCGGAGAACTGCGGCTCCTGCATCTTCATCGAGAGCACGAAGCTGATGCGCTCCCAGACGTCTTCCGGCGCCAGCTTGACGCCGCGCGGCAGCAGGTTGCGGAACTCGCAGAACTCGCGCATGGCATCGAGCAAGCCCTGGCGCAGGCCGTTCACATGGGTGCCGCCCTGGGCGGTGGGGATCAGGTTGACGTAGCTTTCCTGGACGCTGTCGCCGCCTTCGGGCAGCCACAACAGCGCCCAGTCCACGGCTTCCTTGTTACCGGCCAGGCTGCCGCAGAACGGCTCGTCGGGCAGGCGCAGGAAGTCGCTGACGGAATCGACCAGGTAAGAACGCAGGCCATCCTCGTAATGCCACTCGACCTTCTCGCCGGTGCCTTTGTCCTCGAAGCTGACCAGCAGCCCGGGGCACAGCACGGCCTTGGCCTTGAGCACATGTTTCAGGCGGCTGATGGAAAATTTGGGGGAGTCGAAGTATTTCGGGTCCGGCGAGAAATACACGCTGGTGCCGGTGTTGCGCTTGCCGACCGTGCCGATGACTTCCAGGTCGCTGGCTTTGTAGCCATCGGCGAAGGTCATCTGATACTCGTTGCCGTCACGCTTGACCCGCACGCGGACCTGGTTGGACAGGGCGTTGACCACCGAGATGCCGACGCCGTGCAGACCACCGGAGAACTGGTAGTTCTTGTTGGAGAACTTGCCGCCGGCGTGCAGCTTGGTGAGGATCAGCTCGACCCCGGACACACCCTCCTCGGGATGGATGTCCACCGGCATGCCGCGACCGTCGTCGCAGACTTCCAGGGAATGGTCGGCATGCAGGATCACCTGCACCGAACGGGCATGCCCGGCCAGGGCTTCGTCGACGCTGTTGTCGATGACTTCCTGGGCCAGGTGGTTGGGGCGGCTGGTGTCGGTGTACATGCCCGGACGCTTGCGTACCGGGTCAAGGCCCGAGAGGACTTCGATGGCGTCTGCGTTATAGGCGCTAGCGCTGGGATTGGCCATGGGTTCTCGTCGTCATTCGTAGATGAAAATAAGCAATCAAAATACAGAAAAATCGAGGCTTTGATACGCCTGCGGATCAATGCCGGCAAAACTCAGCAGTGCCGGCAGGTGCAAGGCAAAGCCCTGGAAACTGTGATCGCCGCCGGCTTCGATACGCAGGGCACAGGCCCGGTAGAAGCGTTCGGCGTGGCGGTAATCGAGGGTTTCGTCACCGGTCTGCAACCAGACCTGGTAACGCGCCGGGTCGACAGGCGGCGCCACTTCCAGTTCGGCCAGGGCCTGCACATGGTCGTGGGTCAGCTCCCAGGTTTCACCGGTGTAGTGGTTGGTCTGGGTGCCCAGGTAGCCGTCGAACAACCGATGCGGGTTGACCGCCGGGTTGATCAGCAGTGCTTTCAGCCCGTGGCGCTCGGCCAGATGGGTGGCATAGTAGCCGCCGAGGGAACTGCCGACCAGCAAGGGCTGGCCCAGTTCGGCAATGTGAGCTTCGAGTTGCGCAATGGCCTGGCGCGGATGGTGATGCAGGGCCGGAACGCGCAACTGCCCGGCAAGGCCGAGTTGGTCGATGACGGCCTGCAACTGGCTGGCCTTCATGGAACTCGGCGCACTGTTCAAACCGTGGATGTAAAGGATCGAGCCCGACATTCCGCCCCCAGTCTCAGGTGAATCGCCCGGATTGACCGGGCAGAAAAACGCGCAGTTTAGCCTGTTAACCGGGAAATGATTCAGCTTTAGAGTTTGCCTGATGCGTCAGTAACCGTTGCCGTAGTCCACGGTGTAGGCGAAATCCTTCAGCCGCGAGACGCCCGTCTCGATCCGCCCGTCGTCGTGCAACGCCAGCCAGCGGTAACCGGGGGCGCGCTCGTCAACCTTGAAGTCGTCGCTGCCGGGCTCGAACTGGACGCAGGTCGATGGCGACGCCAGCAGCCGCAGACCGTCCACTTGTTGGTCCCACTCCTGATGGATATGCCCCCAGAGCAGCGCGCGGGCCTGTGGATAAGGTTTCAGCACCTGAAACAGCGCCTCGGGGTTGCGCAGGCCGATCGGCGCCATCCACGCGCAACCGATGGACACCGGCTGATGATGGAAGCAGATCAGGCAATGCCGTCCATCGGCACTTTCCAGGGCCTGTTTCAGCAGGCTCAACTGGCTGTCGTCGAGAAAACCCGGCACGGAGCCGGGAATCGCCGAGTTGAGCATCAACACCCGCCAATTGCCGATATCGGTCACCGGATCAAGCACGTCGGTCCCGGCCGCGACGCGCTCCATCGGTAGCGGCTCGTCGTGATTGCCCGCCAGCCAGCGGGCCGGCGCATCGATGACGGCGGTCATACGGCGGAATTGCTCGTAGGACGCTTCGGTTCCATCCTGGGAAAGGTCGCCCGTCGCCAGCACCAGGTCCACCCGCTCCTGCTCGACCAGAACCCGCTCGATCACCCGTTGCAGGCTCTCGTGGGTATTCATGCCCAATAGCGAGCCGTCGGCATCGGCAAACAGATGACTGTCGGAAAGCTGCACCAACAGAATCGGCGCCGCCTCGGGGTTCGTGCTCGGCAAGACGTAGTCCTCGGAAGAAAGGCCAGATTATGCGGCCAGCCAATTGGCCGGGCCAAGCCCCGGAATGCGGGGCCGATCACACATGTTCGGTTGATCTCAACATTTCATGGGTCTGCAACCCGGCAGTGTTCGCCTCACCGACCAGCGGTCTGCTGTGAATCTCGTGCCGGGCGGTGTCCAGCACCCCGTCCTTCACATAGCACAGGCCATCCCGTTCCACGCAAACCTCGCCCTCAAGCAATGCCAGCACTTCATCCCCCGCCTGCAGCACATTGGTGATTTTTCCCGGGAACACATGAATGATGCCCGCCTGCTCGAACACCACCGCACTGCGAAATTCCGAACGCGTCTTGAGCTTTGCCAGCACTACGCCCTTCCAGCCGGTATAGCGGAAACGCGGCAGGAACCCCGACCAGAAGCGGCACATCTGTTGCTCGCTGAGCGGGCGCACCCGCGACTCGACGAAAGCGTCATCCAGCGACGCCAGCAGCGCCTCGGCCTGCGCGGGCGTCGCATAAGAGCCCAGGATCGTGTAGCAGCCATGCGTCAGCACGTAGTTGCAGGACTGTTGGGCATGGCTGTCTATTTGCGGCATCAGGCACGGAAACCAGCCGTCCATGACAATGAACGAGATCGGCTTCAGCCCGGGCCGGCTGTCTTCGTACTGCAAGCCAAGGCAGACCTGATAAACCACTTCGAGCCCCGTCTCGGGCGCCGCCGCCTCGATTTGCGGGACCAGTGACTGATACCCGGTGGCGTTGATCACCCGATCGACCTGCACCACCTCACCACCGTCCAGCAGCAACCTGAACTGTCCGGCCGACTCGGCCGCTTCCAGGACCTGGCTGTTGCAGCGGACCTCGATGCTCGCCGCAGCCAGCCGCGCACGAAAGTAGTCGCGCAGACGCCCGCCGAGCACGGCGCTTGGCTCGTCCAGGTCGTAGGCTGCTTCGAGGTTGGTGTAGCCCCACGCCGAAGGATCGATCTGACGGCATTCCGGCGATTCGTGACAGACCTCGGCGAATACCTCGTTCGACACTTTCGAGGGGTGCCCGATTGCGTCCAGCGTGCCATGGGCATACACCGCGTACTCATGCCCCACTACCAGTTCCGGGTAGTGGGCGCAGAAGCGCTCCAGCGTCGCCGCGCAGACTTCGCGCGTCGAGCGCGAGCGCGGGTAATGCGGCCCTTTATGCAGGCGGATGCCGAAGCTTCCGGACACCCCGTTGAAAATGTCCGGCTCACGCTCGATCAGCAGGACCCGATGCCCCCGCCCGGCCAACTCCAGCGCAACGTGACAACCACTCCAACCCGCTCCAATCACTGCGATTTGCATGCCTCTCTCCTGCGTTCGATCACAAAGGCGTGATGAAACGCAGGAGAGGCATAAGCCAGGATTAAGAGTTTGGCGCTAAACGGCTGTATCGATATTTCGTACGCAATTCAGCGAACGATCGCTAGTTCATGCCCACAAGCAAGGCAGTGCGTCAGCCATTCGCCAAGAAACAGGTTGAGCTGGGCTTTCTCGTCCGGCTGGTGCATCGATTCGTTGGGATAGGGATAGACGCTGCGAAAACGCCGCGCGTGCTCGGCGCTGATCACTTCGGCCATGCGCGCGTCGTGGTAGACCTGCACTTCCAGTTGCGGCACCGGCAGCCACGGCAGGCTGTGTTCCTGGCGAACCCGCAAGGTGGTGGTGTAAGGGCAGGCCAGCACCACTTCCAGGGTCAGCACGCCCAGCATCTGGTCGCCCTGGGTCATGCCGATGCGGCGGGAACTGGTGGCGTTGCGCATGTCTGGCAGCAGGCGCATCAGGCGGGCGTAATTGGCCTCGCAGGCAGCCTGCAAGCCAACCAGATCGACCCGATAACGCTCGCGTGCAAGGTTCACGACCACAGCCCCCTGACTTCATCACGGTTCAAGGCCAGCCATTGCAAGGCGATAATCGTCGCCGCATTGGCAATCTGCCCATCACGCACGGCCTGCAAGGCATCCTCGAATGCCCAGACCCGCACGCGAATGTCTTCGCCCTCTTCTTCCAGGCCATGCAGCCCGCCAGCCCCCTCGCTGCTGCAACGCCCCAGATACAGATGCACCAGTTCGTCGCTGCCGCCAGGTGACGGGAAGTAGCGGGTCATCGGCCACAGCGCGCTGAACACGAGCCCAGCTTCCTCCTGCGCTTCGCGGTGCGCAACTTCTTCCGGCTGCTCTTCCTTGTCGATCAGACCGGCGACCAGCTCCACCAGCCAGGGGTTTTCAACCTTGTCCAGAGCGCCCACACGGAACTGCTCGATCAGCACCACTTCGTCGCGTTGCGGGTCGTAGGGCAGAACGCACACAGCGTCGTGACGGACGAACAGCTCGCGGCTGATCTCGCGTCCCATACCGCCGGCGAACAGTTCATGCCGCAGGTGCAGCCGGTCCAGCCGGTAGAAGCCCTGGAAACAGTTCTCGCGCCGGACGATCTCAACGGCGGTCGGAACGGTGTTCGTTTTGTCTGTCATGAAAATCCCCAATACCCCACGTGCTACTTCGCGCCATCCTACCCCGCGTACCCTCGGCTTTCACCCTCTTTAAAGTCAACCCGGAGGCTGCGAGGATAGGCACCGCCGGTCTATTCAAGCTTAGTGGCGAACCGAAGGCAGTGCCTACGGTCCAAGCCCGATCACCGTTGTTCTACAAGGATCATCATGACACTTGTCAAACTGACCACCGTGGCTGTCCTGGCCCTTACCCTGGGGGCGTGCCAGAGCTTTTTCCAGCCCAACATGCGCAAGCCGCTGGAGGTCAAGCGCGACGCCTGGGAGCACATCAAGCCCGGTTGCAGCGCCAGCGATTGCCCACTGGTGAACATCGACACCCTGCATTTCCCGGGTGAGCCGCAGCTCGATCCGATCATCGAACGCGGCCTGCTGCAACTGACCCGCGACGGCGACGGCGCTGCCGTGCCGAGTTCACTCAAAGCCTACGAAGATGCCTTCCTGCGCTCGGCCGAAAGCCGCCACAGCACTTACCTGCAAGCCAAGGTACGTGAGCAGCATGACGGACTGGTGATCATCGAACTGTCCAGTTATCTGGACACTGGCGGCGCCCACGGCGCGCCGGGCCGCGCGTTCATCAACTGGTCGCGCCAGCAGGAAAAGGTCCTGACCCTGCAGGACATGCTGGTGCCGGGTCAGGAAGCGACATTCTGGAAGACCGCCGAGGAAGCGCACCGTGGCTGGCTGATCAGCAGCAAACTCGACCAGGATGCCGAGTTCGTGAAGACCTGGCCGTTCCGCCAGACGCCACACATCGCCCTCACCTACGGTGCCGTGGTGCTCAAGTACGACGTGTACGCCATCGCGCCTTACGTGATGGGCCACGTCGAACTGAAGATCCCCTACCCGCGCCTGAACGGGGTGATCAAGCCAGAGCTGTTTCCCGGCCGCGGTTGAAACCCAGCACGCCGTAAAGCAGCCCCGCCAGCAGTAGCGCCGGCAGGGTTGCACCGACGTCCGGCGCGTAGTTGGCCAGCGCATGGTAGATCACAACCCCGCCAGCCCACGCCACCAGCGCGCCGCCGTGCAGCGATTTGACGTGCAGCGGCAAGCGCCGGCGGCGCAGGACGAAGTGGTCCATCAGCACCACGCCGAACAGCGGCGCGAACACCGAGCCGATCAGCAGCAGGAAGTTCTGGTACTGCGCCAACGGCGCGAAGCAGGCGATCAGGGTGCACAGCACGCCGATCGCCAGGGCCAGGTGTTCCACTTTCAGGCGCAACAGCAGGCCGCTTGATACCGCCGCCGAGTGAATGTCGGCGAAGGCGTTTTCCGATTCATCCAGCAGAATCAGCAGCAGCGGAATACCCAGCCCGGCGCCCGCCAGGGCCAGCAGCAGCGCGTTGACCTCGCCGCTCGGGGCGAAGGCCAGGGTGTAGGCCACGCCCAGGCTCATCAGCCAGAAGTTACCGATGAAAAAGCCCAGCGCGGTGCCGCCAAAGACGCGGGTGGCGCGCATGCCGAAGCGCGAATAGTCGGCGATCAGCGGCAGCCACGACAGCGGCATGGCAATGGCGATATCGAAGCCCACCGCCAACGACATCGAACCGTCACCGGCACGCGCCCAGAGGTCCGCCAGGTCGGCCTTGGCGAACAGGTTCCAGGTCAGCCACAGACAAGCGCCGAGCAACAGCCAGATCCCCCATTTGCGCAGCACCCGCCGCACGAAGGTCAGCGGGCCGCTCACCGCCAGCAACGTGGCCAGGCCGCCGAAGAACAAGGTCCAGAGCAGTGGACTGTTCCACAGGCTGTTCTCGCCGAACGACTGGGCGCCGAGCAGACTGGCGGCGTCGCGCATGACGATGATTTCGAACGAGCCCCAGCCGATCAGTTGCAGCAGGTTCAGCACCGCCGGCAATGCCGCGCCATGCCGTCCCAGGCTCAGGCGCAAAGCAGCCATGGCCGACAGGCCGGTGTCGCTGCCGATCACCCCGACGGCGGCCAGCAACAGCACCCCGACCAGCGTCCCCAGACCGATCGCCAGGATCGACCCGGCCAGGCCCAAGCCCGGCGCGAGCAAGGCGCCGGTCTGTAGCACCATCAGGCCAATGCCGAGGGAGAACCACAGGGAGAACAGGTCACGCGCGCCGAAGGTGCGCTGGTGGGTGGGGACGGGGGCGTCGGGGGAGTAGTGGCTGGGTGTGGACACGACAGTGGTCTCGGCAGGTTTTATTGTTTGATTCGAGGGATTCATCGCTGGCAAGCCAGCGCCCACAGCACCTGTGGGCGCTGGCTTGCCAGCGATTGGGGCCGCTCGCGCGGCCCCGGTTTTCCTCAGACTTTCTTGTACAACTGACTGCCTTCCTGGCGGAACCGCTCGGCCTGCTCGCGCATGCCGTCCTCGACCGCCACGTCCACCGCTTCGATGCGCTGGTTGGCGGCGTATTCACGCACTTCCTGGGTGATCTTCATCGAGCAGAACTTCGGCCCGCACATCGAGCAGAAGTGCGCCACTTTGGCCGAGTCCTTCGGCAGGGTCTCGTCGTGGAACGAGCGCGCGGTGTCCGGGTCCAGGCCGAGGTTGAACTGGTCTTCCCAACGGAACTCGAAGCGCGCCTTGCTCAGGGCGTTGTCGCGGATCTGCGCGCCCGGGTGACCTTTCGCCAGGTCGGCGGCGTGGGCGGCGATCTTGTAGGTGATGATCCCGGTCTTCACGTCATCCTTGTTCGGCAGGCCCAGGTGCTCCTTGGGCGTGACGTAGCAGAGCATGGCGCAACCGAACCAGCCGATCATCGCCGCGCCGATACCCGAGGTGATGTGGTCGTAGCCCGGCGCGATGTCAGTGGTCAGCGGGCCGAGGGTGTAGAACGGCGCCTCGTCGCAGCACTCGAGCTGCTTGTCCATGTTCTCCTTGATCAACTGCATCGGCACGTGGCCAGGGCCTTCGATCATGCACTGGACGTCGTGTTTCCAGGCGATCTTGGTCAGCTCGCCGAGGGTTTCCAGCTCGCCGAACTGGGCTTCGTCGTTGGCATCGGCAATGGAGCCCGGACGCAGGCCGTCGCCCAGCGAGAAGCTGACGTCGTAGGCCTTCATGATTTCGCAGATTTCGTCGAAATGGGTGTAGAGGAAGTTCTCTTTGTGGTGCGCCAGGCACCACTTGGCCATGATCGAGCCGCCACGGCTGACGATCCCCGTCACCCGCTTGGCGGTCAGCGGCACATAGCGCAGCAGCACGCCGGCGTGGATGGTGAAGTAGTCCACGCCCTGCTCGGCCTGTTCGATCAAGGTGTCGCGGAACAGCTCCCAGGTCAGGTCTTCGGCCACGCCGTTGACCTTTTCCAGCGCCTGGTAGATCGGCACGGTGCCGATTGGCACCGGCGAGTTGCGAATGATCCACTCGCGGGTTTCGTGAATATGCTTGCCGGTGGACAGGTCCATCACGGTGTCCGAACCCCAGCGGATGCCCCAGGTCAGCTTGGCCACTTCTTCTTCGATGGACGAGCCCAGGGCGCTGTTGCCGATGTTGCCGTTGATCTTCACCAGGAAGTTGCGGCCGATGATCATCGGCTCCAGCTCCACGTGGTTGATGTTGGCCGGGATGATCGCGCGGCCGCGGGCGATCTCTTCGCGGACGAATTCGGCGGTGATTTCTTTCGGGATGCTGGCGCCGAAGCTGTGGCCGGCGTGCTGCTGCTTGAGCAGGCCGGCGGCGCGGGCTTCCTGGAGCTTCATGTTTTCGCGCAGGGCGACGTATTCCATCTCGGCGGTGATGATGCCTTTGCGCGCGTAGTGCATCTGGCTGACGTTGGCCCCGGCCTTGGCGCGGCGCGGGTTGCGCACGTGGGCGAAGCGCAGTTTGGTCAGTTCGACGTCGTTCAGGCGCTGCTGGCCGAAGTTGGAGGACAGGCCTTCGAGGCGCTCGGTGTCGCCGCGGTCGTCGATCCAGGCCGAACGCACGTCGCCCAGGCCCTTGCGCACATCGATGACGACGTTCGGGTCGGTGTACGGGCCGGAGGTGTCATAGACCAGCACCGGGGCGTTGGCTTCGCCGCCAAAGTCAGTGGGGGTGTCATCCAGGCTGATTTCGCGCATCGGCACGCGGATGTCCGGGCGCGAGCCCTCGACATAGATTTTGCGCGAACGGGTGAAGGGTTGTACGGACTGCTGATCGACCTGCGCGGACTCGCTCAGGTTGGCGGGATATTTTTCTTGTTTGGTCATCACAGGCTCTCCAGACGGGTTGGATGTCGGAGTGAACCTGATGAAGGCACGGACGCACCGGAGGCGGTGCTGTGCTGAATGCGGGGGTGTCGGTTGCCTCTGAGGCTGACTCGACATTTCCCGGACCCGGCACAAGAGGGCTCGCGGGAAAGCGAGCAATCTTGTTCCCTACGCAGGCGCTAACCTGATCAGGTTCAACGGGATCCGGAATTATCCGATCTCAGCCTCAACGCAAGGCACCCCGACAAGAACCCGGCCAGTCTAGACTGGAGTCGCGGCAAACGCCAACCCTCCAAGCACAGGCACGATAAATGGCGCAAATGTCAGATTGTTGCAAAGTGTCCACGCAACTACACTCGCAGGGCTGAATTACCCTCTTCGTTCAAGGACCGCCCTATGCTGCGCAAACTTTCACTGGCGCTTGCCGTGTCTTTTGCTTCCAACGGATTGGCCTGGGCAGCAGACGCACCCCTGTCGGCCAGGACCGACCTGGTCAGTGTCTACCAGGAAGCCGTGAACAATAACGCCGACCTCGCCGCCGCCCGCGCCGACTACGGCGCCCGCCGAGAAGTCGTGCCCCAGGCGCGCGCCGGGCTGCTGCCGAACCTCTCCGCCGGCGCCGAGATGATGAACAGCCGCACGCACATCGACCAACCGTCGGTGACCGCCAACCGCAGCGGCAATTCCTGGCAGGCGACCTTGTCCCAGCCGATCTTCCGCGCCGACCGCTGGTTCCAGTTGCAAGCCGCCGAAGCGGTGAACGAGCAGGCCGCGCTGGAGCTGTCCGCCACCGAGCAGAACCTGATCCTGCAAAGCGCCGAGAACTACTTCGCGGTGCTGCGCGCCCAAGACAACCTGGCCTCGACCAAAGCCGAGGAAGCAGCGTTCAAGCGCCAGCTCGACCAGTCCAACGAGCGCTTCGACGTCGGCCTCTCGGACAAGACCGACGTGCTGCAATCCCAGGCCAGCTACGACACCGCCCGGGCCAACCGGCTGATCGCCGAACGCCGCGTGCAGGACGCCTTCGAGGCCCTGGTGACGCTGACCAACCGCGAATACAACGCGCTGCAGGGCGTCGTCCACACCCTGCCGGTGCAAGTGCCGGTGCCAAACGACGCCAAGGCCTGGGTCGACACCGCCACCCAGCAGAACCTCAATCTGCAAGCCACCAACCACGCCGTCAGCGCCGCCGAAGAAACCCTGCGCCAGCGCAAGGCCGGCCATGCGCCGACCGTCGATGCGGTGGCCCGTTACCAGAAGGGTGACAACGACAGCCTCGGCTTCACCAACCCGAACGCGAGCCTGGGCGGCCAGTCGTACCGTGGCGATGTCGAGCAGACCACCATCGGCCTGCAACTGAATATCCCGCTGTACAGCGGCGGCCTGACCAGCTCGCAAGTGCGCGAGGCGTACCAGCGCCTGAGCCAGACCGAGCAGCAGCGCGAGAGCCTGCGCCGCCAAGTGGTGGAAAACACCCGCAACCTGCACCGTGCGGTCAACACCGACGTTGAGCAGGTGCAAGCGCGCAAACAGTCGATCATCTCCAACCAGAGCGCGCTGGAAGCCACGGAAATCGGTTATCAGGTCGGTACGCGCAATATCGTCGACGTGCTCGACGCGCAGCGTCAGCTCTACACCTCGGTGCGCGACTACAACAACACCCGCTACGACTACATCCTCGACAACCTGCGGCTGCGGCAGGCGGCGGGGACGTTGAGCCCGCAGGACCTGCAAGACCTGGGACGCTGGCTGAAGCCGGACTACAACCCGGACAAGGACTTCCTGCCACCGGATCTGGCGGCAGCGGCCAAGGCCAATTTCGAGGCTCGGCCGTAAGAGACTCATCGCTGCGGTTCGGGGCACCGAACCGCAGCGATCAGCTTGAATCGATTTATCTGATCAGCGCCCCCAGCCCATCCAGCAAGCGCTGCAACGCCCCCTGATTGGCCCGCATCACCGCCACGCCCGCCTCGCCCATCTTCCGCGCATCCTGCGGCAACTCCACCAGCCGCCGCACCGCCGCCGCCAGACCCTCGGCATCGTCCACGTCCTGCAAGGCTCCCGCCTCGCGCAGCATCGCGCTGATCTCAAGGAAGTTGAACACGTGCGGCCCCATGATCACCGGCAACGCCAGCGCCGCCGGCTCCAGCGGGTTATGCCCGCCAGTCGGAACCAGGCTGCCGCCGACGAAAGCGATATCCGCCAGGGCATAGAGAAACAGCAGTTCGCCCATGGTGTCGCCGAGCAGCACGCGGGTCTGGCCATCCACCGACGCACCGGAAGAGCGGCGCACCGTAGCGAATTGCTCGCTGCACAGCGCATGCACCGCGTCGAAACGCTCCGGGTGCCGCGGCACCAGGATCAGCAGCGCATCGGCATGCACTTCCAGCAGTTGTCGGTGGGCGTCGAGCATCAGCGCGTCCTCACCATCGTGGGTGCTGGCGGCGATCCACACCGGCCGCTGACCCGCGCCCCACTGTTCGCGCAGCGCTTGTGCGCGAGGCAGCAGTTGCTCATCGATCTTCAGGTCGAACTTGATCGAGCCGGTCACCTGCACGCATTCAGGCCGCGCGCCCAACTGGCGGAAGCGCTCGGCCTCGGTTTCGGTCTGCACCGCGAACAGGCTCATTTCCGCCAGCATCGGCCGGGTCAGCCCGGCGAACCGCGCGTAGCCACGGGCAGAGCGCTCGGACAGGCGGGCGTTGGCCAATGCCACCGGAATCCCGCGCTTGGCGCACTGGTGAATATGGTTGGGCCACAGCTCGGTTTCCATGATCACCGCCAGCCGTGGCTTGGCCCGATCGAGGAACCGCGCTGCCGCCCAGGGCAGGTCATACGGCAGGTAGCAGTGCTGGATGCGCGGCTCGCCGGCGAACATGGCCTTGATCCGCTCCGAGCCGGTCGGGGTCATGCAGGTCACGGTGATCGGCAACTGTGGATGACGCTCCAACAGCGCCCGGATCATCGGCGCCGCCGCGATGCTCTCACCGACTGAGACCGCATGGACCCAGATGCCGCCCGGCTGCAACGGCGGCAGGCCGAAGGCGAAGCGCTCAGCGATGCGCTGGCGATACGCCGGCGCCTTGCGCCCGCGCAGGAACAGGCGCAGCGCGACGAGCGGCAGGCCCAGGTGGAATAGCAAGGTATAGAGGGTTCTGTTCATGGCGCGGAAGTTTACAAGGAGTGCTGATGGTTTTGGAGGCGCCGTGCAGCCCATCGCGAGCAAGCGCCGCCGCAGCCCACTGTTTGTATTGTAGGAGCGAGCTTGCTCGCGAAGGCCCCTCACCCCATCGCCCGCAGATGCTCCGCAAACCGCTCCGCCAACCACTGCGCCGCCGGCCCCAGCGGCTCATCCCGACGCCACGCCAGTTCCACCACCAACGCCGGCGGATGCCATTCACAGTCCAGCTCGATCATGTGCTGTTGATACATCGGGTACTGCGCCACATGCCGTGGCAGCCAGGCCCAACCCAGCCCGCGCATCAGCAGTTCGGCCATGACATAGAAACTGTCCGCCCGCCACACCTGCGGGCTGGCCGGTTCGCCGCCGGCGTAACCGCTGTCTCGCGGGTTGACCAGCAACTGCCGGTGGCGCGACAGATGCTCACACGTGACCCGCTCCAGCTTCGTCAGCGGATGCCCGACCGTGCACACCGTGACCATCTCGATACTGCCCAGTGCCCGACGCTCCAGCGCATCCGGCACACGCTGGTGATGGAACATCAGGCCGAGGTCGGCGCGCCGCTCGACCAGTTGGCGAGCGACATCGCCTTGAGCGCTACTGGCCAACTGAACTTCCAGCAACGGGAAGCGCTGCGACAACTCATCCAGGCTCTCGACCACCGGCGAATACGGCATCGCCTCGTCATGCGCCAGACGCAAACACGGCTCCTGCCCGCGCAATAGCGCCGAGGCCCTGCCTTCAAGACGCTCGCACTGGCGCAACAGCTCGCGAGCATCCTCAAGCAACGCCGCGCCGGCTTCGGTCAGTTGCGGCTGGCGGCCGCTGCTACGCTCGAACAGGGTCAGCCCCAGATCATCCTCCAGCAGTGCGATGGCGCTGCTGACCGCCGATTGCGCCCGCCGCTCGGCCCGGGCCACCGCCGAAAACGAACGCTGCTCCGCCACTTCGACGAACAGACGCACCTGCTCCAGATTCCACTGCGGATGAATCATGCGACCTATCTCCAAACCCGATAGGAAATGACTTTACCGCATCTGGCCAATCCCTAGAATGCTCGACCAGAACCCAGGAGCAACCACCATGAATGCCTACGCCTACCTCGCTATCGCCATCTGCGCCGAAGTCATCGCCACCGCCTCGATGAAAGCGGTCAAGGGCCTCAGCACCCCACTGCCACTGGCGTTGATGGTCGGTGGCTACGCGGTGGCGTTCTGGATGCTGACCCTGGTGGTGCGCAGCATTCCGGTGGGCATCGCCTACGCGATCTGGTCGGGCCTGGGCATCGTGCTGATCAGCATCGCCGCGCTGGTGATTTACGGCCAGAAGCTCGACATGCCGGCCATCTTCGGCATGGCGATGATTGTCGGCGGCGTGGTGGTGATCCAGCTGTTCTCGAAAACCACCGGACATTGACACCAGAAGGGGTCACCCGCGTAACAGGCTGTATACTTGCCCACCTGTCCAAGCTTGTGAGGTAAGTGCATGCCATCGGTAATTTCCACCGACGTCCTGATCGTCGGCGCAGGGGTCGCGGGTCTCTGGCTCAATGCCCGGCTGCGGCAACTGGGCTATTCGACGGTATTGGTGGAACGGGCCAGCGTTGGCGGCGGGCAAACCCTCAAGTCTCAGGGCATCATCCACGGCGGCGCCAAGTACGCGCTGCACGGCGCCCTCACCGGCGCCTCCGAAGCCATCGCCGACATGCCGCGGCGCTGGCGCGAGGCGCTGGCCGGCAACGGCGAGCTGGACCTGTCCGGCGTTCGTTTGCTGTCCGAGGCCCACTATCTCTGGTCTCCCGGCACCCTCGCCGGCAACCTCACCAGCTTCTTCGCCAGCAAGGCCGTGCGCGGCCGGGTCGATCAGGTCAAGGGCGAGCAATTGCCGCCAGCCCTGCAGGACCGCGCCTTCAAGGGCAAGGTCTATCGCCTGGCCGAACTGGTGGTCGACGTGCCGAGCCTGCTTGAACGTCTGGCCGAGCTTGCCGGCGACAGCCTGCTGGCCGGCGAGCGAATCGAAGCCCTGCGCGACGGTGACGAGCTGGTCGGCCTGCGGGTCGATGATCGCGAGATTCGCGCTCAACGCGTGATCCTCAGTGCCGGCGCCGGCACCGCTGACCTGCTGGCCGATCTCGGCCTGAGCCAGCCAGCGATGCAACGCCGGCCGCTGCATATGGTCCTGGCCAAGGGCCCGAGTCTCAAGCCGCTTTATGCCCACTGCCTGGGAGGCGGACCGAAACCGCGCATCACCGTGACCACTCACCCGGCCGCCGACGGCCAGTGGGTCTGGTACCTCGGCGGCGACCTGGCCGAAGCCGATGGCGTGGCCCGCGAACCCGACGCGCAGATTGCCGCGGCGAAGAAGGAAGTCGCCAACCTGCTGCCATGGGTCGATCTGAGCCAGGTGCGTTGGGCCACCTTGCGGGTCGACCGCGCCGAGCCTGCACAATCCGGGCTGGTCCGGCCAGACAACGCCTTTATCGCCGACCAGCAGCGGCTGCTGGTCGGCTGGCCGACCAAGCTCGCGCTGGCACCGGATTTCGCCGATCGCGTCCTACACGCGCTGGAGCGCGACGGCATCAAGCCCGGCAATCTCCCCGCCCTGCCCGACTTGCCCAAGCCACCGCTGGCGGAACCGGTATGGGAGCAACTGCTGCCATGACCTTGCCCACTCTGCACGACCTGCATCGCCCCTTGGGCAGCACCGGCCTGTCGGTTTCGCCGCTGGGCCTGGGCACCGTCAAACTCGGCCGCGACCAAGGCGTCAAATACCCCAACGGCTTCACCATCCCGGACGATCACGAAGCCCGTCAGTTGCTGGCCCAGGCCCGCGAACTGGGCATCAACCTGATCGACACCGCGCCGGCCTATGGCCGCAGCGAAGAACGCCTCGGCCCGCTGCTGCGCGGCCAGCGCGATGAGTGGGTGATCGTCAGCAAGGTCGGCGAAGAGTTCGACGACGGCCAGTCGCGCTTCGACTTCAGTGCCGCGCACACCCGCGCCTCGGTGGAGCGCAGCCTGAAGCGCCTGGAAACAGAATGTATTGATTTGGTCCTGGTGCACTCCAACGGTGACGACCTGCATATCCTCGACACCGAGGAGGTCTACCAGACTCTCGCCCTGCTCAAGCAGGAAGGCAAGATTCGCGGCTTCGGCTTCTCCGGCAAGACCGCCGCGGGCGGCCTGAAAGCCCTGGAACAGGGCGACTGCGCCATGGTCACCTACAATCTCAACGAACAGGACGAGCGTCCGGTGCTCGATTACGCCGCCCGCCACAACAAGGCCATTCTGGTGAAGAAGGCCCTGGCCAGCGGCCATGTCTGCCTGAGCCCGGGCGTCGATCCGGTGCGTGCCAGCTTCGAGTTGCTGTTTGGCCATCCCGGCGTGAGCAGTGCTATTGTCGGCACCATCAATCCGGTGCACCTGGCCCACAACGTGGCCACCGTTTCCCAGGTGCTACGCAAGCGCTGAACCCGCTGAGCCGCCGCCGCGGCCGACCCCAACGCAAGAAGGAGCCGACATGCCGCGAACGCTGATCCGCAAGAATCCGAGCAACTTCAAGACCCTGCCCTTGCACGTTGAAGCCGGCCCCGACGGCCTGAGCTACCAGAGCATCGGCCGGCCATTGAACTTCGCCCAGACCTTGCAACGGCGCAAAGCCATCCAGGTCCCCGACAGCGAGCGCTTCGCCGTCGAACTGGCCAACCTCGGGGTTTCTGTCCGCCTGACCCTGCACTGGCAGAACCGCGATTACTGGGTGCTGGTCCGCCAGCGTCGTCAGGACCGCGGCGACGTGGTGCTCAAGCTGATCTCCGGTTACGTCCCCGCCCAGGAACTCAATCTGCCGTTGCACACGGCAGTGCAGGAAGTCGCCGAAGAGTGCCTGCTGGAAACCCCGGAAGGCTGGCTCGGCGGTCGCTTCAACGAAACCTGGCTACCGGCCCCGTACGCTGAAGCGTTGCACTATCGCGAAGCACTGCCCTTCGTCCTCACCCCGCACTCCGGCGCGGCGCGGCCGGTGCGTTGCGGCAACCTGCAATTGATCGAGCGCCCGCGCGCCTACGTGCACCTGCCGACCGCGTCGCTGCAACTGATCTACGACCTGCGCCTGCAGGTGCCGAAGGAAGCCAAGTCGCTGAGCCTGTTCCATGTCGATGAGCGTCTTGAAGGTGATCAACTGGTCGCCCGGCTCAACCGCAGTCGTCCCGATCTCTACCTGATGCCCCTCGAAGACGGCCAGCCGCTGCCCGAGCTGTACCACCTGAAAAAAGACCGCCTGCTGCCGGCAAGCACGCGCGGTCTTTACCTGGCCGAGAGCTTCGCCCGGCAGGACGGTTGGGTGGTGCGGGAAGAAAGAATTCGCTGGAAGGATTGGCTCAGGCAGCAAGGCCTGGCCCCGACGAAGCCGGCCAGCGGGTTGCAGCGGTTGACTGGCAAGCTGCTGCAGATTGCCCGGGGTAGCCTGGGCAAATGATTCGGGCCCCGTTCGCGACGTTTCATCGCGAACGGGGCCGGTCTTTTTCTTGAATCAGTTCTTGCGGATCTTCTCGACAATCGCCGTGGTCGAGCTGTTTTCCACCAGCCCCAACACCTTAACCGTCCCGCCATAGGCCTTGACGATATCGGCGCCGACCACTTGATCGATGCCGTAGTCACCGCCCTTGACCAGCACATCCGGCTTGACCTGGCTCAGCAGGTTTTCCGGGGTGCCTTCAGCGAAGCTGATGACCCAATCCACCGCACCCAGCCCGGCCAGCACGGCCATGCGCCGGTCGACGCTGTTGATCGGACGGCCCGGCCCTTTCAGGCGACTCACCGAAGCGTCGTCGTTGACCGCGACGATCAGACGATCGCCTTGGGCGCGTGCTTGTTCCAGGTAGGTCACGTGACCGGCATGCAGAATGTCGAAGCAGCCGTTGGTGAAGACGATCTTCTCGTTGTGCGCCCGCGCATCATCGATGGCCAGCAGCAACTGATCGAGGCTCAGCACACCGCGCTCGGAGCCTTCTTCGCGCTGGATCGCCCGGCGCAGTTCCGGGGCACTGATCGCAGCGGTACCCAGCTTGCCGACCACGATACCGGCAGCAAGATTGGCCAGACCGACCGCGTGGGGCAGGTCCTCACCGGCGGCGATGGCGGCGGCCAGGGTGGAAATCACCGTGTCGCCGGCACCGGTCACATCGAACACTTCACGGGCGCGGGCTGGCAGGTGCAGGGCCGGGTGCTCCGGGCGCAGCAGGGTCATGCCGTGCTCGCCACGGGTCACCAGCAAGGCGCCCAGTTCCAGGTCACGCATCAGCTCACCGCCCTTGGCCACCAGTTCGGCCTCGTCGGCGCAACGGCCGACGATGGTTTCGAATTCACTGAGGTTCGGGGTGATCAGGCTGGCGCCGCGGTAGATGGAAAAATCCTTGCCCTTAGGGTCGGCCAGCACCGGAATGCCGCGCTCGCGAGCGGCCTGGATGAGGCTCTGGTGATTCTTCAGTGCGCCCTTGCCGTAGTCGGACAGGACCAGCACTTTCACCCCTTCCAGCAAGGCGTCGACTTCCGCGCCGAGGGAGAGCGGGTCGGTTGCAAAGGGCTCTTCGAAATCGATACGCAGCAGTTGCTGGTGACGGCTCATGACCCGCAGCTTGACGATGGTCGGCTGGTGGGCGATGCGCTGGAACACCGAGCGCACGCCCGCTGCTTGCAGGCTGTTGGCCAGGCTGTCGGCTGCCTCGTCCTGGCCGGTGACCCCGACCAGCGCAGCCGGCGCGCCGAGCGCGGCAATGTTCAACGCAACGTTGGCCGCACCGCCCGGACGGTCCTCGATCTGCTCGACCTTGACCACCGGCACCGGCGCTTCAGGCGAGATTCTGGAGGTACCGCCATGCCAGTAGCGGTCGAGCATGACATCGCCGACCACCAGTACCGGGGCTTGATCGAAACGCGGCATGGACAACTTCATGGAGAACCCATCAGACAAAATGAACAGGGGCGGGATATTAGCACAGGCTTCGCGCCAGCCAGATTACAGCCAGCGCCGCGCCGTGCGGGCCAGGGCGCAAGACGCCCTGGCGAAGGTGTTTCAGGTGATGTCAGCCTTGCTTGGCTCATCCAGCCCCATGGCATGCAGGCGGGCGTAGTAGCCGTTCTCGGCGAGCAACTGCGGATGCGTGCCGCGCTCGACGATCCGGCCCTGATCCATGACCAGGATCAGGTCGGCCTTTTCGATGGTCGACAGGCGGTGGGCGATCACCAGGGTGGTGCGGCCCTTCATCACCTGATCCAGGGCTGCCTGGATATGCCGCTCGGATTCGGTATCCAGCGCCGAGGTGGCTTCGTCGAGGATCAGCAGCGGAGCGTTCTTCAACAAGGCGCGGGCGATTGCGAGTCGCTGGCGCTGGCCACCGGACAGCAGCACGCCGTTCTCGCCGACCTGGGTGTCGAAGCCCTGCGGCAGTTGCTCGATGAACTCCTTGGCGTAGGCATCGGCGGCGGCGGCCTCGATCTGCTCGCGGGGCGCGCCGGCCAGATCGCCATAGGCGATGTTGTTGGCGACGGTGTCGTTGAACAGGGTCACATGCTGGGTCACCTGGGCGATGTGCTTGCGCAGGTTACGCAGCCGGTAGTCCTCGACCTCGACGCCATCGAGCAGGATCTCGCCATGCTCGTGCTGGTAGAACCGCGGGATCAACCCGGCCAGCGTCGATTTGCCGCTACCCGAACGTCCGACCAGAGCAATCATCTGCCCCGGCTCGGCGCTGAAGTTGATGTCGCTGAGCACCAGGCGCTCGGTGCCCGGATAGGAGAAGGTCAGATTGCGCACTTCCAGCCGGCCGCTGACGCGATCACGCTCGACAGTGCCGCTATCGACTTCAGGCTCGACGTCCAGTTGTTCGAAAATGCTCTCGGCACCGGCCACGCCTTTCTGGATGGTCGAGCTGACTTCCGAGAGCTGGCGGATCGGCTTGGGCAGCAGGCCCGCAGCGGTGATATAGGCTACGAGGTCGCCCGCGGTGGCATCACCGCGCAGGAACAGCACCAGGAACATCAGCACCGCCATGGCGGTGTAGATCACCAGTTGCAGCATCGGCGTGTAGACCGCGCCGGTCTTGGTCATGCGCAGTTGCTTGTCGGTGTTGCTCTGGCTGGCCTTGGCAAAGCGCTCCTGCTCGTACTGCTCGCCGCCGAAGCTGCGCACTACGCGGTAGCCCTGGATGGTTTCCGACGCGACGTGGGTCACGTCGCCCATGGCCACCTGGATCTTCTTGCTCTGCTTGCGGAATTTCTTGCTCGCGCTGCTCACCATGACGGCAATCAGCGGCAGGATCGCCAGCATCACCAGGGTCAGTTGCCAGTTCATCCACAGCAGGTAGATGAACAGGAACACTACGGTCAGGCCTTCACGGATCACCACCTTGATGGCGTCGGTCGCAGCGCCGGTGACCATGGTCACGTTAAAGGTGATACGCGAAATCAGGTGACCGGAGTTGTTGTTGTCGAAGTAGCGGTTGGGCAGGACCAGCAGCTTGTTGAACAGCTCGACCCGCAGGTCGTGCACCAGGCCCAGGGAGACCTTGGCCAGAAAGTAGTTACCCAAGAATGAACCAAGACCCTGCCACGCCGCGATCAGTACGATCAGCAGGGGCACGGCCTGGAGCAGCTGCAGGTCCTTCAGATACGGCACGGTGGGGAACAGCACCGCTTCGGGGTTGCTCAATCCATCGACGAAATACTTGAGGATGCCGGCCAGCATGGGCTGGGTCGAGGCGAAGATAACGAACCCGACGATACTGAGCAGGAAAACGCCGACATAAGGCTTCACATAGCTCAGCAGACGCAAGTAGATCTTCATACTCGAAGGGGCAGACGATTCGGGGGCGGTCATGAGAATCCGTCATGTGAAAAAGAGGCGGGATTGTATCACAAGCACTTTTTGCCACTTCCTGCTGAGGTAATATAGCCGGCTGGCCTTTACACCGGAGTTTCGATGCAAGCGCTCGACCATGCCCGCTACCTTGCCCTGCGCGAAGGTGCGCACGTTCTGGAGGCCGACGGCACCGGAGACAAGGTATTACGCCTGCGTGACGGCTCGATGTTGAAGCTGTTCCGCCGCAAGCGCCTGATCAGTTCGGCTGCCTGGTACCCCTACGCGCGCCGTTTTGCCGACAACTGCAAGACCCTGGCCGAACGCGCCATCCCTTGCCCTCGCGTGCGCGAGGTCTATCGCATCGCCGAGATTGCTCGCGATGCGGTGCACTACGACCCGCTGCCGGGCAAGACCCTGCGCCAGTTGCTGGATGACCCCGACAGCGGCGACAACCTGCGACGTCAATTGGGGATCTTCATCGCTCAGTTGCACGAGAAAGGCATCTACTTCCGCTCCGCGCACCTGGGTAACGTGGTGCTGACGCCCGAGGGCGAACTCGGCCTGATCGACATCGCCGACATGCAGACCTATCGACGCCCGCTGCGCAAGACCCAACGGCTGCGCAACTTCAAGCACATGCTGCGTTACAAGGAGGATCGCGCCTGGTTGCTGGGCAACGGCAGCGATGTGTTCGCCAGCGCTTACCTGTCGGCGCAGACCACCTGCAAGGTCGCCGATCTCGCCACGGCCCTGGCGAAGGCCTGAAACGAAGCGACCACCCGAAGGTGGTCGCCAGATGTATCAGATCAACCAACGCTTTGGCGCCTGTACCACTCGCCCCAGCACCACCGCTGCCGGCAACAGCACCAGAGGCCAGAGCTCGTCAGGATTGCCGATGAGCTTGCTGCCATCGAAGTTCAACATCACCAGCGCAGCAACCAGGAATAAACCCCAGGCATCACGCAGGCGCCAGGCTTGCCAAAGCGTGGCTGACATCACCACGGCGAACAAAGCCAGCGATACCCCACCGGTATACAGCCCAAGTGCCACGAAGATGTTATGTGGATGTTGAATGGGCATGAACCCACCGAGCAATTTATCGGTCTTGAACTCAATCCCGCAGCCCAGCAACCAACCGCAATTGCGCCACTCACCAACCATCACCTGGAATAACTCGATCCGGAAGGAATCACCACGCGCCATCATTGCGTGGAACCAGGCCTGGTTACTGATGACCCAGAACAGGCCCCCTGCCACTGCGGCGCCAATGACCAGCCCTGTCAGCCCATACTTCGGGAATCGCCAGATGCCATAAGCCGCCCAGAGCCCCAGCAGCAAGACTGCGCCAACAAGCGCCGTACGCGTCTGCAAGATGAAGACGACGGCAAAGAGGCTTAGTACTACCGCACTGATCGCTTCGATCCAGCGACGCTCCTTCAACCACAGGGGAAACGCCAGGGCCAGCGAACACAGCAACCAGACACTTGCGTAAATGACGTTCTGCAAACGGGCGGGCAGCAGGTCAACTCGCTCGCCGAACGCATGGAGCCCGCTCAGATAGGCATAAGCTGCAAAGCCGTAAATGTAAGCACAGAGAATCCAGAACATGCACCGCACAAACGCCGGATGCCGGAAGAAACCAGGTTCGACCAATGCCCCGATGATGAAGACGAACAGCCCCACATACAGGATGTGTTTGTAGAACTGGCCATCCCCCGCAATAGCTGCAGGAACCAGGAACCACAACAGGAAAACCAGCCAGGCCCAGGCCAACGGCTGCTGTACCAGACCGGCTCCGCGCTCCTTGATCAGGAACACCAGACCCGGCAATGCAATGAGGGCGTAAAAGATGTTATTCGTCCATTTCGACGATGCCATCAGGATGTAGCTCAAAAGAAATATGATCGTGGCTACAGCGAAGTAGCTTCGACTTGTCCTGCTTCCCACACTTGACCTCACAAAACAGCGTTAATCAGAAAACCTATCACCACCCCAACGGCAACGCTGCCTATGAGCTTGATGCGATCCCTGCGTTTACGTCGAAGTTTGTTGACGCGCTCTTGCGGCAATTCGACATGCTCTCCAAATCCGGTGTGCAACACCGCATCATTTTCCAGAATCAATGCATAGCGGTTTTCCGCTGCGTACAAGCGGGAAAGGCTCTTTTCGCCAGAGTGCGCAGCATAGGGGGCATGCTGCTGGTAATCCGCCAGGCGACGCAGCCCCGGGTTGAACGAAAACCCCTGCCAGTCGGCCTTTTCCGAGCCCAACTGATAGAACGGGATGCCCTGTACCAGTTGCCGCTCATTGAGAAAGACGTACGGGCTGTGCACCTGAAGGTCGTGGTTGAAACTGCGCAGCCACACCTGCAGGGCTTGCGGGTCAGCTTCCAGCAGAACTTGCGAGTCCTCGATGAAGCACGGACGGTAGAAGTCCCAGTCGTCCTCGCAATGGAACACCCAGAACGTCTTGATCTGCGCGTAAGCGGCGTCGATCGAGCGCATCTGGCCCAGCTTGGGTTTGTTGACGATGAACGTGGTGTGCTCCCGCCAACCGGCCGGGATGCAATCGCGCACGGCTTCGTCACCCGAGTCTTCGGTGATGAACACCTCGCGAATGGGAGCCGTGTTGAAGCGGTCGAAAGTTTCGAGCGTACGCTTCAACAGGTCGAACCGACCACAGCTGGTCACCATCAAGGTGATCTCACTGCTCTCGCTGAAGACCATTGTCATTCTTCCTCGGTAAAAACGATTGAACGGCCTTACAGGCCGACGACGTTGCGCAATTTGTTCCACCAGCCCGGCGCCACATGCGGGCGCAACGGGGGACGCATGGCATCGACGATGGCCTTGCCCAACGCATGGAATGTGAAGCGCTGCTCGGCCAGCAACTGGCCGTTGCGCGATATTGTCAGGGCCAGTTCGGGCTGCTCGCGCATGTACCGCAACTTCTCGCGAAACTCTTCGAGATCCCGGTACAGCACAATGTTGTGCAGATCGACGAAACCAAGCGCGCGGTTTTCTTCCTCGCCCTGGTCGAAGGCGAACAGCACGCAACCGCACGCCATGGCCTCGAAGTTCTTGATCATGTACTCGCCCATACCGACATCGGCACTGACGAAGAAACGGATTCGGCTCAGGGTTTCCCTGTATTCCTCACCCGACTTGGTACGGGTGATGAGCAGGTTTTCGACTGCCGCGATCGACTCGAGCATCGCCTTGCGCCCGGAATAGGCCACGCTGCGCAGGCTACCGACAAACGCCAGTTCGATATCACGCTCACGCTGTTCATTGCTCAACAGGGCCTGATCGTAGCCCTTGGGAATGAACACCGCGTCGAAGCCTTCATCACACAGGCGGCGAGTCACCACTGCCCCGGACGTGATAACCCTCGCCCACGGCAGATTTCGGTAATACTCGCTGAACTTGCCGGTGTACTTGCATGGGATGTAATTCTGGTAGGCGTCGTGCTCCAGAATCACCAGGTTAGGCAAGGTACGGATGAAGTTGACCTGTCGAATTTCCTTCTTGAAACGCAGGAAGAACAGAATCCGATCGTAGTCCTCGACCTTCACATGCTCCCGGAAGTACTTGCGCAAGTTGTCCTGCTCGGCATCGGTAAGCCAGCGGGTATCGCATTCGCACTCAGCCGCGATGCCGTCGTAGAGACGATCGAGAATCGCGCGCTGATCTTTCTGAACCAGGAAAAGGACTTTCACCGTTGCTCTCTCTTGTCGGCCGTGGCGTTGACCCAGAAGAGTTCATGCCGGCGTACGGCCTTGCGGAAGAACTCGTTTTCGCCAAAGGCAGGCCATCTTCGGGCGGCCAGATAATGCTGGAACACTCGCCGCAAACGCCGCTTGAACGGGGGGCTGGGTTGAAGGTCGTGCATCATGCCCAACGACATAGCCTTTTGCCACTGCTGTTGCGAAGTCACGGCATGGGCCCAGGGCCTCATCGGCGCCTCGCCGTCAAAATGCGGTGGCAGCGCCACGCCGCTACCGGCATTGCCCATCGGCCAGCGATCGTTGTCGTGAAGATGATTGGCGTAATGCAACAGCCAGCGTGGCTGCCAGTCGGTCCGCGTCAACGCTTCGATCAGCGCGTCACGGGCGCAGATGTGGTCGGGATGAGGATCGAGGAGTGGCTCGGGCAGCACGATGGTCAACGGGCGAATCCGCTCGATCAGTTCGCACAGATCCTGGATCAGGTTGCGCCAGGAGGGCGTGCCATCTGCGTCGCTGGTCAGTGACAGGTTGTTGAAACGCCGAAACAGGCGGGTATCCAGCAGATCCGCTTCACGGGAGCCAACGGCTTTTTCCGGCTCGGCCTTCATCGCAGGCAGTTGCAGACAGAAGTAGCCGAGTTGCACGCAGCGCTCCTGCGGCACCCCCGCCCACAGCGGCACGCTGATGCTGTCCCAGGCGCGAAGCTGGCCCTTGAGACGGGCGGCAGCAACCGGCTCAAGGCCCATGTCGCGGTAATGTTCGGTCTCGATCTCACCGGCGGTCAGGGTGACGATCCAGCTTTCCTGCGCCCCACTATAAGTGGCGAAGGCAGCCAGTTCGGCATCGTCGGCATGCGGCGCAATGACCAGCAGCGGCCCGGCCAGATAGTCGGGGTGGCGACAGACAAACAGCTCGGTCTGATCATCCAGCCGGCAGTGCTGCCCGCCCAACCAGAGCTGGCCCTCGTTCAGCGCAAGATGCTGACCCGTCAGGTTCAGGTAGCGGACACCGGCCACACCGCGCTCGAACGCCTGGCAGTCCTCTTCGTCGCCGCGAATCTTCACCGCAGGATCAAGAAAGCGCCCCAGAAAGCCAGCCCGCAAACTCACCTTGAGCACCAGCGTGTCGCCCGCCTGCAACTGACAGCCCGATGGCAAGCTCAGACGCCCTTGATTCAGAGTCAATGCATGGCGCTCGTCGGCGTCGATACGGTAGTCGTAATCGCTGGCCGGAGAGTAAAACAGGTGATCGGCAAACCACGCCTCATGCGCCACCCAGGCGACCACCGCCAGCAGCAGCGGCAACCACCAGGCCACCAGCACGCCAACCACGACCAGCAATAGCAGACCGAGCAACAGGCCCATTCGCTTGTTGCGGCGGTGCCGTTTGAGCAACTGCTGTTTGCGGTTCACACCTGGAACACCGGCACGGGGTTGCACCATCGGTCCTTGTACTCGCGGTCAGAACGGCCAAAGGAGAAACGCAACGGCTTGTTGCGTGCACGGGCATCCTCCCAGGCACTCTGGGTATTGAGGAAGCTGAGTACGCTGCCCGGACTGAATTCGCGGGTCTGTGGGTCAACACCGCCGTTGACGTATTCCACACTGATCCATTCTGGCGCTTCAACCCTGTACACCAGCTGAATGGCAATCGGCGCATCATTGAGAAACACCACCGAACCGATCAACAGCGACCGCAGCCGCTCGATGACTTCCGCCATGCGCTCGGCACCGGTGGCCGGGAAGGTCCAGCGACGCAGGAACAGGTCGCAGTACATCGCGGCGATTTCAGCGCTGTCGAAATCCTGGATCGGCCGCACCACACCACCCGCCTCTTCCAGCAGGCGCAGTTCGCGGCGTTGGTTGTAACGGAATTTTTTTGACAGGTCTTCCGGCTGCCGCGCCATGGCCAGCGATTCGGCCTGTGGCTTAAGTGTGCTGAAACGCCCCTGATTCAGTTCCGACAGGTAGCGCCCGGCATGCCGTAGCGGGGCCTGGGCGTCGGCTGCGGCGGGAAGGATGGTCTCGGCGTTGCCGAGGTCAAAGAGACCTTTTTTGCCGTGGCGTTTAAGGACGTCCTTGGACAAAGCCAGGTGACGCCCCCAGACCGGAATCGCAGCTTTGGTCTCGCCGGATTTTTGCCAGGCCAGGTAACGCACCGGGATTTCGGACATTTCGGCGAGCTGTGCGACCACCAGCGGGTGTGTCGCGACGCTGCCGCCGAAGCGCGCCCAGGCCTGTTCGTAAGTCTGAGCGTCGACAACGCTCCAGCCGCGCTCACGCCAGCCTTGAAGTCGATTGAGCATCAAGCCTCCGCAGTCAGCGCAACGACATGAGGCAGGCGCCAGAACACCTCGCGTACCGCCTCGTCGGAGAATCGCTCGCGCAACCGTTGAAGCATGCGCGCCTGGCACTCCTGGCGTTGCTCGTCAGTCATCTGCGCGAGCACTTGCAGCGCCTGGGCCAGCGCCGTGGCATCCCCTAGCGGGAACAGCACACCGACACCTTCCACCACTTCGACAGCACCGCCACACGCCGTCGCTGCCACCGGCGCACCTGCCACCATGGCTTCCAGCAGGACCATGCCGAACGGCTCGTGGTCCGAGCTCAGGGCGAACGTGTCGAACGCGGCGAAGTAGCGCCTGGCATCAGGCACCTGACCGAGGAAGTCTACCTGGGCAGCAATGCCCAGCTCGGCGGCCAGCGCCTTGAGCGAACTTTCCAAGCGTCCCTTGCCGAGGATCGCCAGTCGCGCCCCCGCCGGCAGACTCGGCAGGGCCTGGGCAAAACCGCGCAACAAGGTCACCTGGTCCTTGTCAGGGTGAAGCCGGCCGACGTTGCCGACGATCCAGGCTTGCGGGTCCAGCTTCAGCGCGACGCGGGCTTCGGCGGCCGGCACCAGCGCCCCCTGCAGGGCCTCGATATCAATACGGTTGTATAAGGTCTGGATCCGCTCGGCCGGCCATTTCGGCAGGCAGCGGCGCATATCGTCACGCACCGCGTCGGAAACACCCAACAGGCTCAGGCGCTTGCTGAACAGATTGGCGAACAGTTGCCGGCTGCCGCGCTTGTAGTCATCGAAGGCGTGATGCACGCCAATGACCGGCAGGCGCGTGGCCAGCAGGGTGATATAGATAGGCTTGAAGCGATGGGCGATGCAGAAGCTGAAGTCGCGCGCGGCGGCAATGCGCCGCAACGCACGAATCGCACCCAGCTTCAGGCCACGAATGGCACTGGAGCTGAATTCGAGAAACAACACTTCGTCACTGGCGCAGCCCGATGCCACCTGGGCGTCGGCCTTGCCAGTGAGAAATACCGTAGTGACCTTGTAGCCACTGCCGACGAACAGGCTGGCGTACTGACGGGCGCAATCGAGAAAGGGCCCGTCGTAGCCATGGCAGAACTGCAGGACACGCTTGTCAGTCGAGCGTGTCATAGGCTTTCGCGCCGTCCTTCACGACCAGGATGTCTTCCATGATCAGGTACTGCAGGTCGGAGCCGAAGAACATGTTCAACGCGTCGGTCGGCGAGCAGATCATCGGCTCGCCACGGCGGTTGAGCGAGGTGTTCAGCGATACGCCGTTACCCGTCAGTGTTTCCAGCGCTTTCATCATGTCGTAGTAACGCGGGTTGTACTCGCGCTTGAGCACCTGGGCACGGGAAGTACCGTCTTCATGGACGACTTCCGGCACGCGGGTTTTCCACTCCTCCGAAACTTCGAAGGTGAAGGTCATGAACGGCGCCGGGTGATCGACCTTGATCATCTGCGGGCCGACGGTGTCGAGCATGGACGGGCAGAAAGGCCTCCAGCGCTCGCGGAACTTGATCTGTTCGTTGATCCGGTTGGCCACACCCGGCACGCTCGGGCAGCCGATGATCGAACGACCACCAAGGGCACGCGGGCCGAACTCCATGCGGCCCTGGAACCAGGCCACCGGGTTGCCATCGACCATGATCTGGGCGATGCGCTCCGGCATGTCGTCGATCTTGCGCCATTTCGGTGCACTTGGGTGACGGGCGCAGGCGGCGATGACATCTTCGTTGGAGTACGCTGGGCCGAGATAGACGTGTTCCATCTTCTCCACCGGCACGCCACGGGCGTGGGAAACATAGGCTGCGGCGCCAACTGCGGTGCCGGCATCGCCGGACGCCGGCTGGACGAACAGCTCTTTGAGGTCCGGGCGGGCGATGATTTTCTGGTTCAGCTTGACGTTCAGCGCACAGCCGCCGGCGAAGGCAAGCTTGCCGGTTTCCTTGAGGACGTCGCCCAGGTAGTGGTCGATCATCTGCAGCGCCAGCTTCTCGAACAGCGCCTGCATGCTGGCGGCGTAGTGGATGTACGGCTCGTCGGCGATGTCGCCTTCGCGCTTCGGACCCAGCCACTCGATCAGCTTCGGCGTGAAGTAGAAGCCCTTGCCCTTCTCTTTATAGCGACGCAGGCCGATGACGTTGGCGTACTCGGTGTTGATCACCAATTCGCCATTTTCGAAGCTGGCCAGGCGCGAGAAGTCATATTTGCTGGCATCGCCGTACGGCGCCATGCCCATGACCTTGAACTCGCCGTCGAGCATTTCGAAACCGAGGAACTCGGTGATCGCACCGTACAGGCCACCCAGCGAATCCGGATCGAAGAATTCCTTGATCTTGTGGATCTTGCCGTTCTCGCCATAGCCGAAGAAGGTGGTGGCGTACTCGCCCTTGCCGTCGATACCGAGGATCGCGGTCTTTTCCTTGAAGCCCGAGCAATGGTAGGCACTGGAGGCGTGCGCCAGGTGGTGCTCGACCGGCTCGATCTTGATCTTCTTCGGATCGAAGCCCAGTTGCTCCAGGCACCAGACGATCTTCTTGCGGTAGCGCTTGTAGCGACGGTTGCCCATCAGGATCGCGTCGAGGGCGCGGTCCGGGGCATACCAGTAGCGTTTGGCATAGTGCCAGCGAGCCTTGCCGAACAGGCTGATGGGCGCGAACGGGATCGCGACCACATCGACGTCGGAAGGCTTGATGCCAGCCTGCTCCAGACAGAACTTCGCCGATTCATAGGGCATGCGGTTCTTTGCATGTTTGTCGCGCACGAAGCGCTCTTCTTCAGCGGCGGCAATCAGCTTGCCGTCGATGTACAGGGCCGCGGAAGGATCATGGCTAAGGGCGCCGGACAGGCCAAGAATCGTCAATGCCAAGGGTCTAGCCTCTTTATTCGGTAAAAATGCGCTGCGGCCTCATCGGGCTGGCGGCGGCGAAAGGGCGGGATTATAACGCAAAGCGAGGGGGCAATAGGAGGGTTGCTGCAGGGCCCGCTCTGGACCCCGCGAGAGGCCGGAATCACTCGGCGATCAACCAATCCATCCGCCAACTTCCGCCTGTCTGCCCCAGGCACTGCGCCAGCCATGGCAGCAACTCACGCAACTCCTCTTCCAGCCCCCACGGCGGGTTGGCGATAGCCAGGCCCGAGCCGTTCAGGCTTTGCGGGGTGTCCTGCGGGTGCACGTACAGCTCGACACGCAGCAGCTTTGGCGCACCGGTGCTGGTCAGGTCCTGGTAGTAACGCACCAACTGGCGCTGATCCTTGATCGGGTACCAGATCGCCGCGACGGTCTGCCGCATGCGGCCGATCGTCTCTTTCATCGCGTTGGTGCAGCGTTTCAGCTCGTCAGGCTTCTCGAACGGCGGGTCGATCAGCATCACCGCGCGCTTTTCCTGCACCGGCAGCAACGCCCGCGGCACATGCCAGCCTTCGCCCAGGTGCACGGCGACACGCGGGTCCTTCTTCATGTTGTCCTTGAGCAGGGCGCCGTCTTCGGGATGTTTCTCGTTGAGCAACACCCGGTCCTGCTGCCGCGCCATGCGCCGCGCCAGCTCGGGCGAGCCCGGGTAGTAGCGCAGTTCGCCGTCGGGATTGAGCTTGCGCACGATACGCAGGTAATCCTCGGTGATGGCCGGCAGGTCGTCGCGCCCCCAGAGTCGGCCGATGCCTTCGACCCATTCGCCGGTGCGGGTTGCCTGGTCACCCTGCAGGTCATACAGGCCAAGGCCGGCGTGGGTGTCGAGATAGGCGAAAGGCTGCTCCTTGCGCGACATCAGGGCAATCAGACGGGTCAGCACGATGTGCTTGAAGACGTCGGCGTGGTTGCCGGCGTGGAAGGCGTGACGATAGTTCATGGCAACTCCTGGGAGGGCCGGGAAGTTTACCTTGTCGGGCCCGCGCCGTCAGGTTGCGCCCGCCGAAACGACAACGGCCCGCACCTCGGGAGAGATGCGGGCCGTCTCAAGCAACGATGTCAGCGCAGGTTACTTGTTGGCGTGGTAGTCCGCGTCGGCTTTCTCGAACCGCGAAACCATGCTCTTCGAAGCACGGCCCACCTTGCTCACCAGCACGATGGCGAGGGTGGCAAACAGGAAGCCTGGGATGATTTCGTACAGGCTGGTACCGCTGTAGTTCTTCCACAGGATCACCGTCAACGCACCGACCACGATACCGGCCAGCGCACCATTGCGGGTCATGCCTTTCCACAGCACCGAGAGCAGCACCACCGGACCGAAGGCGGCACCGAAGCCGGCCCAGGCGTAGGCAACCAGGCCCAGGACGCGGTTGTCCGGATCAGCGGCCAGGGCGATGGCGATCAGCGCAACCGCCAGCACCATCAGACGACCGACCCATACCAGCTCAACCTGCGAGGCATTCTTGCGCAGGAAGGTCTTGTAGAAGTCTTCGGTCAGGGCGCTCGAGCACACCAGCAACTGGCAGCTCAGAGTGCTCATGACCGCCGCCAGGATGGCGGACAGCAGAACACCGGCGATCCACGGGTTGAACAGGAGCTTGGCCAGCTCGATGAACACACGCTCGCGGTTCTCGGTAACGGGGGCTGCCACTTCCGGATGCGCCGCGAAGTAGGCGATACCGAAGAAGCCCACGGCGCAGGTGCCGGCCAGGCACAGGATCATCCAGGTCATGGAGATACGACGGGCTTTGGCGATCGACTTCACCGAGTCAGCCGCCATGAAACGCGCCAGGATGTGCGGCTGGCCGAAGTAGCCCAGGCCCCAACCCATCAGCGAGATGATGCCGATGAAGCTGGCGTCGCGGAACATGTCGAAGTTGGCAGGGTTCTGCGCTTCGATGGCAAGGAAGGTGGTATCGACGCCGCCGGTGGCGAGCAGCACGAAGATCGGCGTCAGGATCAATGCGAAGATCATCAGCGAAGCCTGCACGGTGTCAGTCCAGCTCACCGCCAGGAAACCACCGACGAAGGTGTAGGCGATGGTCGCGGCAGCACCGGCCCACAGCGCTGTCTCGTAGGACATGCCGAAGGTGCTTTCGAACAGGCGGGCACCGGCGACGATGCCGGATGCGCAATAGATGGTGAAGAACACCAGGATGACCACGGCGGAGATGATCCGCAGCAGGCCGCTATGGTCTTCGAAACGGCTGGCGAAGTAGTCCGGCAGGGTCAGCGCATCGCCGTTGTGCTCGGTCTGGACCCGCAGGCGACCGGCGACGAACAGCCAGTTGAGGTAGGCACCGACGGTCAGGCCGATGGCGATCCAGGCTTCCGACAGGCCCGACATATAGATGGCGCCCGGCAGGCCCATCAGCAGCCAGCCGCTCATGTCCGAGGCGCCGGCGGAAAGCGCGGTCACCACGCTGCCGAGGCTGCGGCCACCGAGGATGTAGTCGGAAAGGTTCTTGGTGGAGCGATAGGCCATGAAGCCGATCAGCACCATTGCCGCGATGTAGATCACGAACGTAATCGTGATGGGATTGCTAGTCATGTATTGCGCCCTGGCGTTTGTTTTTATGTAGTGACAGCCCCTGACGAGGTTGCACCCAGGCCGCGAATGCTATGCAACAACGCAAACGAGGTGCAACCGTTTTCACGCAACCAGTTGCACCTCGTCGGAAAAATCACACTACAACGTGTTTTTGCTCCTTTTTGGCGCAAGAACAGCCGATCTCAGAAGAAAACGCACCCTATAAAGCCTTTTTTGTCGTGTGGTTTTACCCGCCAGACGAGTTGCACTTCTTTCATGACGTTTTTGGGTTGCACTAGGTTGCACCCGGAAAGCGGCACGGATAATCTTGGCGCCAGCTTAGCCACGGCCCAGTGGCAATAACGAGGATAAGAAATGGCGACGACCACCCTTGGGGTCAAACTCGACGACCCGACCCGTGAGCGACTCAAAGCAGCTGCGCAGTCCATCGACCGCACACCGCATTGGTTGATCAAGCAAGCGATCTTCAATTACCTGGAGAAGCTGGAGGGTGGCGCCACTCTGACCGAGCTCAACGGTCAGCCGGGCACGCTTGCCGACGACGCGGGCGACGTGCAGCCCGATCATGTCCATCAGTGCTTCCTCGAATTCGCCGAAAGCATCCTGCCGCAGTCCGTTCTGCGCGCCTCGATCACCTCCGCCTACCGCCGCCCCGAGCAGGAAGTGGTACCGATGCTGCTGGAGCAGGCCCGCCTGCCGGTGCCGATGGCCGAAGCCACCAACAAGCTGGCCGCTGGCATCGCGGAAAAACTGCGTAACCAGAAGAGCGCCGGCGGCCGCGCCGGTATCGTTCAGGGCCTGCTGCAGGAATTTTCCCTGTCGTCGCAGGAAGGCGTGGCGCTGATGTGCCTGGCCGAAGCCCTGTTGCGCATCCCCGACAAAGGCACGCGCGACGCGCTGATCCGCGACAAGATCAGCACCGGCAACTGGCAGCCGCACCTGGGCAACAGCCCGTCGCTGTTCGTCAACGCCGCCACCTGGGGCCTGTTGCTGACCGGCAAGCTGGTCTCGACCCACAACGAATCCGGCCTCACCTCGTCCCTCAGCCGCATCATCGGCAAGAGCGGCGAACCGATGATCCGCAAGGGCGTCGACATGGCCATGCGCCTGATGGGCGAGCAGTTCGTCACCGGCGAAACCATCGCCGAAGCCCTGGCCAACGCCAGCAAGTTCGAAGCCAAGGGCTTCCGCTATTCCTACGACATGCTCGGCGAAGCCGCACTGACCGAACACGACGCGCAGAAGTACCTGGCGTCCTACGAGCAGGCCATCCACTCCATCGGCAAAGCCTCCCACGGCCGCGGCATCTATGAAGGCCCGGGCATCTCCATCAAGCTGTCCGCCCTGCACCCACGCTACAGCCGCGCCCAATACGAGCGCGTGATGGACGAGTTGTACCCGCGCCTGCTGTCGCTGACCCTGCTGGCCAAGCAATACGACATCGGCCTGAACATCGACGCCGAGGAAGCCGACCGCCTGGAACTGTCGCTCGACCTGCTCGAACGCCTGTGCTTCGAGCCGCAACTGAGCGGCTGGAACGGTATCGGCTTCGTCATCCAGGCGTACCAAAAGCGCTGCCCGTATGTGATCGACTACGTCATCGACCTCGCCCGCCGCAGCCGCCATCGCCTGATGATCCGCCTGGTGAAGGGCGCCTACTGGGACAGCGAGATCAAGCGCGCCCAGGTCGACGGCCTGGAAGGCTATCCGGTCTATACCCGCAAGGTGTACACCGACGTTTCCTACATCGCCTGCGCGCGCAAGCTGCTGTCGGTGCCGGAAGTCATCTACCCGCAGTTCGCCACCCACAACGCCCATACCCTGTCGGCCATCTACCATATCGCCGGCCAGAACTATTACCCGGGCCAGTACGAATTCCAGTGCCTGCACGGTATGGGTGAGCCGCTGTACGAACAAGTCGTGGGCAAGGTCGCCGATGGCAAGCTGAACCGTCCGTGCCGCGTGTACGCACCGGTCGGCACCCACGAAACCCTGCTGGCTTATCTGGTTCGCCGCCTGCTGGAAAACGGTGCCAACACCTCGTTCGTCAACCGTATCGCCGACCAGTCGATCTCGATCCAGGAACTGGTCGCCGACCCGGTCGCCACCATTGAACGCAGCGCCACCCAGGAAGGCAGCGTCGGCCTGCCGCACCCGCGCATTCCACTGCCGCGCGATTTGTACGGCAGCGAGCGGGCCAACTCCAGCGGCATCGACATGGCCAACGAACACCGTCTGGCCTCGCTGTCCTGCGCCCTGCTGGCCAGCGCCCACACCGCCTGGAAAGCCGCGCCGATGCTCGGTTGCGCCGCCAGTGAAGAAGCAGCCGCGCCGGTTCTCAACCCGTCCGACCACCGTGACGTGGTCGGGCATGTTCAGGAAGCCACTGTCGGCGACGTCGACAATGCCATCCAGTGCGCCCTCAATGCCGGGCCGATCTGGCAGGCGACCCCGCCGGCCGAGCGTGCTGCGATCCTCGAGCGCGCCGCCGACCTGATGGAAGCCGAGATCCAGCCGCTGATGGGCCTGCTGGTCCGCGAAGCGGGCAAGACCTACGCCAACGCCATCGCCGAAGTGCGCGAAGCCGTCGATTTCCTGCGCTACTACGCAGTGCAGGCGCGTAACGATTTCAGCAACGACGCCCACCGCCCACTGGGCCCGGTGGTTTGCATCAGCCCGTGGAACTTCCCGCTGGCGATCTTCAGTGGCCAGGTGGCTGCCGCCCTCGCCGCCGGCAACCCGGTACTGGCCAAGCCGGCCGAGCAAACCCCGTTGATCGCGGCCCAGGCCGTGCGTCTGCTGCTCGAAGCCGGTATTCCGGAAGGCGTGGTGCAACTGCTGCCGGGCCGCGGTGAAACCGTCGGTGCCCGCCTGGTCGGTGACGAGCGCGTCAAAGGTGTGATGTTCACCGGTTCCACCGAAGTTGCCCGCCTGTTGCAACGCAACGTCGCCGGTCGCCTGGATAACCAGGGCCGTCCGATCCCGCTGATCGCCGAAACCGGCGGCCAGAACGCCATGATCGTCGACTCCTCGGCACTGACCGAGCAGGTTGTGATCGACGTGGTGTCCTCGGCCTTCGACAGCGCCGGCCAGCGTTGCTCGGCCCTGCGCGTACTGTGCTTGCAGGAAGATTCCGCCGACCGCGTCATCGAAATGCTCAAGGGTGCCATGGCCGAAAGCCGCTTGGGCAACCCGGAGCGCCTGTCCGTGGACATTGGCCCGGTGATCGACGCCGAAGCCAAGGCCGGCATCGAGAAACACATCCAGGCCCTGCGCGACAAAGGTCGCTCGGTGTACCAGGTGGCCATCGCCGATGGCACGGAAACCAAGCGTGGCACCTTCGTCATGCCGACCCTGATCGAGCTGGACAGCCTCGACGAGCTGCAACGCGAGATCTTCGGTCCGGTGCTGCACGTGGTGCGCTACAACCGCAAGAACCTCGACCAGTTGATCGAACAGATCAACGCCTCCGGCTACGGCCTGACCCTCGGCGTGCACACCCGCATCGACGAGACCATCGCCAAGGTGATCGACAACGTCAACGCCGGTAACGTCTACGTCAACCGCAACATCGTCGGTGCCGTGGTCGGCGTTCAGCCGTTCGGCGGCGAAGGCCTGTCCGGCACCGGCCCGAAAGCCGGTGGCCCGCTGTACCTGTACCGCCTGCTGTCGACCCGCCCGGCCGATGCCATCGAACAGTCGTTCCAACGCGGCGATGCCGGCACCCCGCCGGACAGCCGTCTGCGCGAAAGCCTGCTCAAGCCGCTGGAGGCCTTCAAGGCCTGGGCCGCGAGCAGCCAGCAAAACGATGTGGTGCAACTCTGCGAACAGTTCGCCCGTCAGTCCCAGAGTGGTATCACGCGCCTGCTGGCCGGCCCGACCGGCGAACGCAACAGCTACACCATCCTGCCGCGCGAGCATGTGCTATGCCTGGCCGACAGCGAAGCCGACCTGCTGATCCAGTTGGCCGCGGTATTGGCCGTGGGCAGCTCGGCGGTAGTGGTCGATGGCGAGCCGGGCAAGTCCCTGCGCGCCCGCCTGCCGAAGGAAGTCCAGGCCCGCATCAAGCTGGTAGCGGACTGGAACAAGGATGAAGTGGCGTTCGACGCCGTCCTGCATCACGGCGACTCGGACCAACTGCGCGGCGTCTGCGAGCAGGTGGCCAAGCGTGCCGGTGCGATCGTCGGGGTTCACGGCCTGTCGTCGGGTGAAACCGCCGTCGCCCTGGAGCGCCTGGTGATCGAGCGCGCGCTGAGCGTGAACACCGCTGCGGCGGGTGGTAACGCCAGCTTGATGACTATCGGCTGATAGCCGGAAGGAAACGAAGCAGGGCGGGTTTTGCGGACTCTATCGAGAGTGACGCGAAACCCGCCCTGTTTTGTTTTGGACGATCAACTGGAGCCAGTGCCGCTACCCGTAAGCGATCGATAAACTCATTGCAAACGCCATGAAAATAAACATCCAAAGAGTAACAGCGAGCATCATTTAACCGTTGCCGGCCCTAGTGGAGCGCGAGTTTGACTCCCCTCGAAGATCGCACTCGAGAACGTGACTACGCGGCTTCTTCCTCGAAAAGTCCCCCGTCCTCACCAGGCAACCCACCCAGTACCAGCCACCCTGAACTAACGATCAATATCCAAAGCCAGTTGATCACCGTTAATTGCGCATTTCCCGCCCCTTCCGGATCGCCCTCGCAAAAGTTGATTGCCCGCTGAACCCTGCACTGAAACACATGAAACAGCACTACTGTCACCAACACAGCAGACGCAAGTTCAGGGAGTGGCAGTACCGCCATCCACAGGCAAAGACTGGATATGCCCATTAGCAGCACTCCAAAAGTCAGCCACCATGGTGACCACCGATAGCTACGCCCCGACGCACGAATCCGTCGATCTACCCGGTGCAACAGTGAATAAAGGAACAACTCCGGAAGCAAAACACGGGGCAGAAACATGACCCTGCGATCACTGGAATTTCGGTAAAGGTCCCAGTTGCGCAACGACCAGAACAACCAATAAAGCCCGAGCGTGAAAAGCGTCATGACGATCAACTTTGGCACCGCAACCACGAAAAACGCGGGCTGTGCCGGTTGAGAAGGGGAAAAGTTGCTTGTGGACATGCGCAGGACCGCCGTACTGGAGACGGCCCATGAAACCGCGTATGCACGATTCCAGGATGCCGGCTCGCTCTCGACTAGAAGAGCGATGATTCCGACAACGGATAGGAGCGGGACTACAAAGCTGAACGGGCCCTACAGGTGTGCGACGAGGAAAGCCAAAGACGCCCAAGAAAAATGTTCAGCGCCTCAGATACTGAGGCCCCCAAAAGTATGCAGTCCGGGTCCCTCCTCAAATACAGACATTTCCTATCCGAAGAAGCTTTCAGCCCAAGCGTCTGTAGCCTCTCTTCTACTCCACCATCACCCACACCTATTTCCCTGTGCACCCTCCCCCCGCCTGCCTAGACTCGCCCCATCCCCGAACAAGGAATGGCCGCCATGACCGAAACCCTGCTCAGCGCCCGCAACCTCGCCTTCGAACTCTATGAAGTGCTCGATGCCGAGTCCCTGACCCGCCGCGAGCGCTTCGCCGAGCACAGTCGCGAGACGTTCGATGCGGCGCTGTCCACCGCGCGCAGCATCGCTGAGAAGTATTTCGCGCCGCACAACCGCAAGGGCGACGAGAACGAGCCGCGCTACGAGAACGGCGAGGCGGTGCTGATTCCCGAGGTGAAACCGGCGGTGGATGCCTTCCTCGAGGCCGGCTTCCTTAACGCCAATCGCGATTTCGAAGCGGGCGGCATGCAACTGCCGACCCTGCTCTCGCAAGCCTGTTTCGCCCACTTCCAGGCGGCCAACGCCGGGACCACGGCGTATCCGTTCCTGACCATGGGCGCGGCGAACCTGATCGAGAGTTTCGGCACCGAGGAGCAGAAGCGCCTGTTCCTGCAGCCGATGATCGACGGTCGCTTCTTCGGCACCATGGCGCTGACCGAACCCCACGCCGGCTCATCCCTGGCGGATATTCGAACCCGCGCTGAACCTGCTGGCGACGGCAGCTATCGCCTGCGCGGCAACAAGATTTTCATTTCCGGTGGCGACCATCCGTTGTCGGAAAACATCGTGCATATGGTCCTGGCCAAGCTGCCGGACGCTCCGGCCGGGGTGAAGGGCATTTCGCTGTTTATCGTGCCCAAGTTCCTGGTCAATCCGGATGGCAGCCTCGGGGGGCGCAACGATGTGACCCTCGCCGGCCTGTTCCACAAGATGGGCTGGCGCGGCACTACGTCCACCGCGTTGAACTTCGGCGATAACGGCAACTGTGTCGGTTATCTGGTGGGCAAGCCGCATCAGGGCCTGGCGTGCATGTTCCAGATGATGAACGAGGCGCGGATCGGCGTCGGCATGGGCGCGGTGATGCTCGGCTACGCCGGCTACCTGTATTCCCTCGACTATGCCCGCCAGCGTCCGCAAGGCCGGCTGCCGGACAATAAAGACCCGTCCACCGCCGCGGTGCCGATCATTGCCCACAGCGATGTGAAACGCATGCTGCTGACGCAGAAAGCCTACGTGGAAGGTGCCTTCGACCTGGGCCTGTACGCCGCGCGGCTGTTCGACGACAGCCACACCGCCGAAAGCCCCGAAGCGCGCCAACAGGCCCAGGAACTGCTGGACCTGCTCACACCCATCGTCAAATCCTGGCCATCGGAGTTCTGCCTCAAGGCCAACGAGCTGGCGATCCAGATTCTCGGCGGCCACGGCTACACCCGCGAATACCCGGTGGAGCAGTACTACCGCGACAACCGCCTGAACCCGATTCACGAAGGCACCCACGGCATCCAGTCCCTCGACCTGCTCGGGCGCAAGCTGGCGCAGAACGGCGGCGCCGGGCTCAAGCAACTGGTGCGGCTGATTGCCGGAACCTGCGAGCGCGCTCATCAGTACCCGGACCTGGACAATCTGCGCCAACCGCTGGAACAACTGCTGACCCGCCTGCAGGGCGTCACCCTCGGCCTGCTCGGCGACCTGGCGAGCGGCAAGGTCAACAGCGCCCTGGCCAACTCGGCGCTGTACCTGAAAGCCTTCGGTCACTGCGTGGTCGGCTGGCGCTGGCTGGAACAGGCTATTCGCGCCGAACAGGGGCTGGCCGCGGGCAACCCGGCGGACCGCGACTTCTATCAGGGCAAATTGCAGGCGGCGAGGTTTTTCCTCACCTGGGAAGTACCGCCCTGCCATAATGACCTCGCATTGCTCGAGGCCCGCGATGACACCTGCCTGAGCATGCAAGACGAGTGGTTCTGAGGGGGAACCACCGGCACCCGGAGTTCCGCGCATGTTCGATTTCACCGCGCCGCTGCGCCAGCGCTTCGCAAGCCTGCGCTGCGGCGGCGAGTTTTTCTCCCTGCGCTATGTGCAGCAGTCCCAGCAACACCTGTCGGTGCGCAAGAACATCGCCGAGCCGCCAAGCCTGGACCGCGATGAAGGCGCCATGCTCACCGTCCGCGTCAGCGGCGTCGAAGCCTACGCCGCCACCGCCGACCTGTCCCAGGCCGGCCTGCAACAGGCCCTCGATCGGGCCGAAGCCTTGGCCCGGCAGACCGCCGCTCACGCGCTGCTGGACTTGCGCGATCAATCCATCGCCACCGCCCGCGCCGACTATTGCTCGCCCAACCTTGAACAGGCCTTCCCATCGCTCGGCGATTGCTATGACCTGCTCAACCAGGAATCGGCGGCGGTGCCGGCGGATGAGCGACTGGCCAACTGGCAGGTCAGCCTCGGCCTGACCACCGTCGAGCAGATTTACCTCAACAGTGCCGGCGCCGAGCTGCGCCAGGCCCAGCGCTTCATTTTCCCGGGCCTCAGCGTCACCGCGTTCGGCGACGGCGACAGCCAGACCCGCACCCTCGGCCGCGAGAACTTCGGCCAACAGGGCGGCCTGGACGTGATCCAGCGTTGCGGCCTGGTGGGCGCCGGCGCCCGGGTCGCCGACGAGGCGCTGCAACTGCTGCTGGCGCCCAACACCCCCAGCGGCGTGCGCGACCTGCTGCTGATGCCCGACCAAATGATGCTGCAGATCCACGAATCCATCGGCCACCCGCTGGAGATGGACCGCATCCTCGGCGACGAGCGCAACTACGCCGGCACCAGCTTCGTCAAAGCCAGCGACTTCGGCCACCTGCAATACGGCTCGAAACTGCTCAACGTGACCTTCGACCCGGACATCCGCGAAGAGCTGGCCAGCTACGGTCATGACGACGACGGCACCCCGGCGCTCAAGCAGTTCCTGATCCGCGACGGCCTGCTGCTGCGCCCGCTCGGCGGTGCGCTGTCGCAGTTCCGCTCGGGCCTCGAAGGCGTCGCCAACAGCCGCGCCTGCGGCTGGAACCGCGCGCCGATCGACCGCATGGCCAACCTCAATATCGAGCCGGGGGACCAATCCCTGGCGCAACTGATCGGCGGCATCGAGCGCGGCATCCTGATGCGCACCAACCGCTCCTGGTCCATCGACGACGCACGCAACAAGTTCCAGTTCGGCTGCGAGTGGGGCCAACTGATCGAAAACGGCGAGCTCAAGGGCGTGGTGAAGAACCCCAATTACCGCGGTATTTCCTCGGGCTTCTGGCGCAACCTGAGTGCCGTCGGCGACGCCAGCACCTTCCAGGTTCTAGGCACGCCGAACTGCGGCAAAGGCGAGCCGAACCAGGTGGTGCGCGTCGGTCACGCCTCGCCGGCCTGCGTGTTCAGCCAGATCGATGTATTCGGAGGAGACGCCTGATGGCCGCCAGCTTCCTGCAGAATTTCCAGGCGCTGGTCGCTTGGCTACGCGACAACGTCAACGCGCCGGAGCAGTTCACCCTGAGCTATGCCGGCGAGCATTCGCAGTTCATCCGCTTCAACCACGCGCGGGTGCGTCAGGCCGGTGACGTGCACCAGTCCAGCGCCAGCCTGAAATTGATCGCCGACGGCCGCCAGGCCGAACTGAACCTGACCCTCAGCGGCGACGCCGACATCGACCGCCAACGCCTCGGCGAGGCCCTGGCCCAGTTACGCCAGACACTGCCGCTGATCCCGCCCGACCCGTACCTGCTGCTCAACGACAGCGCCTGGGAAAGTCACGACCAACAGGAACAGCCGCTGCCCGACAGCGCCAGCGTGCTGAAGCAGATTGAAGCCGGTGCCGGTGACCTCGACCTCGTCGGCATCTATGCCGCCGGGCCGATCTGTCGCGGTTTCGCCAGTTCGTCCGGCGCGTTCGGCTGGCACCAGGCCAACAGTTTCAACTTCGACTGGAGCCTGTTCCACACCAACGGCCAGGCGGTCAAAGCCAACTACGCCGGGCAAGTGTGGGACGACGAACTGTTCGCCCGGCGCCTGGCCCAGGCCCGCGAGCAACTCGACTACCTCGGCCGCCCTTTGAAAACCCTGGCGCCCGGCCAGTACCGCGCCTACCTCGCCCCCGCCGCCCTCGAAGAAATCGTCGGCATGCTCGGCTGGGGTGGTTTTTCCGCACAGTCGATCGCCAACAAGCACAGCCCGCTGCAACGGCTGTACAGCGGCGAGGCCAGCCTCAGCCCGCTGGTGAACCTGGCGGAACAGGTCAGCGGCTCCCTCAGCCCGGCATTTTCCGAGGAAGGCTACCCGCGCAGCGACCTGCGCCTGATCGATCAGGGCCGAGCCCTTGAACAACTGACCAACGCGCGCAGCGCCGCCGAGTTCCAGCGCCAGGCCAATGGGGCCGATCCGTGGGAATCACCGAGCGCCCTGAGCATGGCCGGCGGCGAGCTGGCCGAGGCCGATGTGCTGGCGCAACTGGGCACCGGGCTGTACATCAGCAACCTGTGGTACTTGAACTACTCCGACCTGCCGGCGGCGCGAATGACCGGTCTTACCCGCTTCGCCTGTTTCTGGGTCGAAGACGGGCAGATCCACGCGCCGGTCAGCACCATGCGCTTTGACGACAGCGTCTACAGTTTGCTGGGTACGCAACTGGAAGCCCTGACCCAGGAGCGTGAGCTGATGCTGTCCACCAGCACCTATGGCCAGCGGCAGACCGGGTCGAATCATCTGCCGGGGGCGTTGGTCAAACGGCTGACGTTGACGTTGTGATTGTTGGGGCCGCTTTAGCGGCCCCCAAGGCCGGCTAAGGATTACCCATGCCCGAACGCACCCCGCTGGACCCCGTCACCGCCCGCTGGATTCCCTGGGTGGTGGCGATCGCCTTTTTCATGCAGTCACTCGACGGCACCATCCTCAACACCGCCCTGCCGGCGATGGCCCGGGACCTGGCGGAAAACCCGCTACGCATGCAGTCGGTGATCATCGCCTACATGCTCACCGTGGCCCTGCTGATTCCCGCCTCCGGCTGGCTCGCCGACCGCTTCGGCACCAAGCACATTTTCTTCGGCGCGATCCTGCTGTTCAGCATCGGCTCGCTGCTCTGCGCCCTTTCCAGCAGCCTCGGCATGCTGGTGGGCGCCCGGGTCATCCAGGGCCTCGGCGGCGCCTTGATGCTGCCGGTCGGGCGGCTGGTGGTGTTGCGCGCCTACCCGCGTTCGGAGCTGGTGCGGATCATGAGCTTCATCACCATCCCCGGCATGCTCGGCCCGCTGCTCGGCCCGACCGTGGGCGGCTGGCTGGTGGAGATTTTCAGTTGGCACTGGATCTTCCTGCTCAACCTGCCGGTGGGCGTGATCGGCTGCTATGCGGTGTGGAAGTACATCCCGGACCTGCGCGGCTCGGAACGCACCCGCTTCGACGGCGTCGGCTTCATCCTGTTCGGCGCGGCAATGGTGCTGATCACCATCGCCATGGAAGGCCTGGGCGAGCTGCACCTGCCGCACCTGCGGGTGATGTTGCTGCTGTTCGCCGGCATGGCCTGCCTCGCCGCCTACTGGCTGCGCGCCGGCAGCGTTGACAATCCGCTGTTCTCGCCCAGCCTGTTCCGCACCCGGACCTTCTCGGTGGGTATTCTCGGCAACCTGTTCGCCCGCCTGGGCAGCGGCGCGCTGCCGTTCCTCGTACCGCTGCTGCTGCAAGTGGCGCTGGGCTACTCGCCGGCCGAAGCGGGGATGAGCATGATCCCGCTGGCGGCGGCGGCGATGCTGGCCAAGTCCATCGCCCGGCCACTGATCGAGCGCTTCGGCTACCGCACCATTCTCACCGCCAACACCCTGTTGCTCGGGCTGATGCTGGCGAGCCTGGGCCTGGTGAACGAACAGACGCCCCATGCCCTGCTGCTGGTGCAGCTCGGCGTGCTCGGGGCGATCAACTCCATGCAGTTCACCGCGATGAACACCGTGACTCTGATCGACCTCGACGACGCCAGCGCCAGCAGCGGCAACAGTTTGCTGTCGGTGGTCGCGCAACTGTCGTTGAGCCTGGGCGTGGCCTGTGCCGGTGCCCTGCTCGGCGGCTTTACCGCCGCCGGCAGCGCGGAAGGCGTGGAAACCACGCTGGGTGCGTTCCAGCTCACCTTCGTCACCATCGGCCTGATGGCGATGCTCGCCGCGGCGATCTTCCTGCAACTGGCGAAGACGGATGGACGGCGTGCGCCTCGTCAGGAAGCGGGGATCGAGCCTTAGGGCGAATGGCCACGAGGCTGGTACACTGCGCGACATTTTGTTTTGCAGGCCCGCCTCGTGACCACCATTGCCACCGCCTTCGCCACCTTGCCGCTGTCCAACGCCATGCTGGCCAACCTGGACGCCCTCGGCTATGCCGAGATGACCCCGATCCAAGCCCAGAGCCTGCCGGTCATCCTCAAGGGCATGGACCTGATTGCCCAGGCCAAGACCGGCAGTGGCAAGACCGCCGCCTTCGGCATCGGCCTGCTGAACCCGATCAACCCGCGCTATTTCGGCTGTCAGGCACTGGTCCTGTGCCCGACCCGCGAACTGGCCGACCAGGTTGCCAAGGAGCTGCGCCGCCTGGCCCGCTCCGAAGACAACATCAAGATCCTCACCCTGTGCGGTGGCGTCTCCCTCGGCCCGCAGATTGCTTCGCTGGAACATGGCGCGCACATCATCGTCGGCACGCCGGGCCGGGTGCAGCAGCACCTGAGCAAAGGCACCCTGGTGCTGGACGGGCTCAACACCCTGGTGCTGGACGAAGCCGACCGCATGCTCGACATGGGCTTCTACGACGCCATCGCCCAGATCATCGGGCAGACCCCCGAGCGCCGGCAGACCCTGCTGTTCTCCGCCACCTACCCGAGTGGCATCAAGCAACTGTCCGCCGCCTTCATGCGCAACCCGCAGCAGGTCAAGGTCGACACGCTGCACGCCGACAGCCAGATCGAGCAGCATTTCTACGAAGTCGATCCTGAAGACCGTATGAACGCGGTCACCCGTGTGCTGGGGCACTTCCGGCCGGAATCGTGCGTGGCGTTCTGCTTCACCAAGCAGCAGTGCCAGGAAGTGGTCGATCACCTGCAATCCAAAGGCATCTCCGCCGAAGCCCTCCACGGCGACCTGGAACAGCGCGACCGCGATCAGGTCCTGACCGTGTTCGCCAACCGCAGCCTCTCGGTGCTGGTAGCCACTGATGTGGCGGCCCGCGGCCTGGACATCGATGCGCTGGACATGGTGATCAACGTCGAGCTGGCCCGTGATGCCGAGATCCACGTGCACCGCGTCGGCCGTACCGGCCGTGCTGGCGAGAAGGGCCTGGCGGTCAGCCTCGTCGCGCCTGCCGAAGGCCATCGCGCCAAGGCCATCGAAGTGCTGCAAAAAGCCCCGCTGCGCTGGGAACAGCTCGACAGCCTCAAGGCCAAGGCCGGCGAACCGCTGGTGCCAGTGATGAGCACCCTGTGCATCGCCGCCGGACGCAAGGACAAACTGCGTCCGGGCGACATCCTCGGTGCATTGACCGGCGATGCCGGGGTTCCGGGCAAGCAGGTCGGCAAGATCGCCATCTTCGACTTCCAGGCCTATGTGGCGGTGGAGCGCGGCGTGGCCAAGCAGGCGCTGCAACGGCTGAACAGCGGCAAGATCAAGGGTCGGTCGCTCAAGGTCCGGATCATCTAAACCACCCAGGACCTGATCGCGAGCAAGCTCGCTCCTGCAACGGCGAAGCTTGCACGATCCCTGTAGGAGCGAGCTTGCTCGCGATTTTCAGAGAACACCCATGCACTCCACCGATGTCATCATCATCGGCGCCGGCGCCGCCGGCCTGATGTGCGCCCGCACCGCCGCCTTGCGCGGCCGCCGGGTCGTGCTGCTGGACCACGCCAACAAACCGGGCAAGAAGATCCTCATGTCCGGCGGCGGCCGCTGCAACTTCACCAATATGTACACCGAGCCGGCCAACTTCCTCTCGCAGAACCCGCACTTCTGCAAGTCGGCCCTGGCCCGCTACACCCAGTGGGACTTCATCGAGATGGTCGCCAAGCACGGCGTGCCCTATCACGAGAAAAAACTCGGCCAGCTTTTCTGCGACAACAAGTCCAGCGACATCCTGCAAATGCTCCTCGACGAGTGCGACAACGCCGGCGCCACCCTGCGCATGGACACCCGCATCGAACACATCGAGAAACTGGAAGCCGGCTACCTGCTGCAAACCAGCGCCGGCCCGTTCCAGTGCCAGTCGCTGGTGATCGCCACCGGCGGCCTGTCGATTCCGACCCTGGGCGCCACCGGCTTCGGCTACCAGGTGGCCCGCCAGTTCGGCCACAACGTGCTGCCGACCCGCGCCGGGCTGGTGCCGTTCACCATCACCGACCAGCTCAAGGCGCTGTGCACCGAGCTGTCCGGCACCTCGGTGGACTGCATCGCCAGTTGCAACGGCACAAGCTTCAGGGAAAACCTGCTGTTCACTCACCGCGGCCTCAGCGGCCCGGCGATCCTGCAGATTTCCTCGTTCTGGGAAGCCGGCGACACCGTCGAAATCAACCTGCTGCCGGACCACGACGCCCTGTCCTGGCTGCAACAGCAACAGGCCGAGCGGCCCAACAGCGAATTGAAAACCCTGCTCGGTGAAATCTTCACCAAGAAGATGGCCAACTTGCTGGCCGACCACTGGTTCGCCTCCAAACCGATGAAGCAGTACACCCCGGCCGAACTGGCGCAGGTCGCGGAAAAACTCGGGAACTGGCAGTTGGTGCCGGCCGGGACCGAGGGCTACCGCACCGCCGAAGTGACCCTCGGCGGTGTCGACACCCGCGAGGTGTCGTCCAAGACCCTGGAGTCGCTGAAAAGCCCAGGGCTGTACTTCATCGGCGAGGTGCTTGACGTCAGCGGCCACCTCGGCGGCTTCAATTTCCAGTGGGCCTGGGCTTCCGCTTACGCCGCCGCGCAGTTCGTCTAAAGTTCCGGCTAGAATCAGCCCCATCACGGAACACATTTTGCTGGTACGTGATCACCGCGACGGCTTTGCGTCGCGGTGACCCGCTCACTTCCGATCTCGCCCAGCAGGCCCGCCGTTCATCATGTCATCGTCTTCGTTCAGCCATTCGTTGCGTCGTCTGTGGGCCCTGGACAAATTCAGCTACAGCATCCGGGTATTGATCGCCCTCACCGGCAGCATGGCGCTGTGCTGGTATCAGGATCAGATGAACCTGCTGATCCCGCTGTTCCTCGGCATTATCGCCAGCGCCCTGGCCGAGACCGACGACAGTTGGCAGGGCCGTCTCAACGCCCTGGCCGTCACCCTGGTGTGCTTCACCATCGCCGCGCTGGCGGTGGAATTGCTGTTCCCCTATCCGTGGCTATTCGTCTGCGCCATGGCCTTGGCGGCGTTCGGCCTGACCATGCTCGGCGCCCTCGGCGAACGCTATGGGGCGATCGCCCAGGCCACGCTGATTCTCTCGGTCTACACGATGATCGGCGTGGACCAGCGCGGTGGCGAGGTCGCCGATTTCTGGCATGAGCCGCTGCTGCTGGTGGCCGGCGCGGGCTGGTACGGGCTGCTCTCGGTGCTTTGGCAGGCGCTGTTCTCCAACCAGCCGGTGCAACAGAGCCTGGCGCGGTTGTTCCGTGAACTGGGCATCTACCTCAAGCTGAAGGCCACCCTGTTCGAGCCGATCCGCGGCCTCGACGTCGAAGCCCGGCGCCTGGAACTGGCGCAACAGAACGGCAAAGTGGTGGCGGCGCTGAACAGCGCCAAGGAAATCATCCTGCACCGCGTCGGCAATGGCCGGCCCAGCTCGAAGGTCAGCCGCTACCTGAAACTGTATTTCCTCGCCCAGGACATCCACGAACGCGCCAGTTCCTCGCACTACCCGTACAACGCGCTGACCGAGGCGTTCTTCCACAGTGACGTGCTGTTCCGCTGCCAGCGCCTGCTGCGCCAGCAAGGCAAGGCCTGCGAGCGGCTGTCGGCGTCGATCCAGTTGCGCCAGCCGTTCGTCTACGACATCGGTTTCGCCGAGGCCCTTGAAGACCTGCACGCCTCGCTGGAACACCTGCGCATCCAGAGCAACCCGGCCTGGCGCGGCCTGCTGCGTTCGTTGCGGGCGCTGGCGGCCAACCTGGCAACCCTCGACCGCCTGCTCAGCGACGCCAGCAACCCGGACAGCCTGGCCGACAACAGTGACCCGAGCCTGCTCGACCGCTCGCCGCGCAACCTGGCGGACGTGTGGAACCGCCTGCGCCAGCAACTGACGCCAACCTCGCTGATCTTCCGCCACGCACTGCGCCTGCCGCTGGCGCTGTCGATCGGCTACGGCATGGTGCACCTGATCCACCCGACCCAGGGTTACTGGATCATCCTCACCACGCTGTTCGTCTGCCAGCCCAACTATGGCGCCACACGGCGCAAACTGGTGCAGCGGATCATCGGCACCGCCATCGGCCTGACGGTCGGCTGGGCGCTGTTCGACCTGTTCCCCAACGCCGTCATCCAGTCGCTGTTCGCGGTGGCCGCCGGGGTGGTGTTCTTCGTCAACCGCACCACCCGCTACACCCTCGCCACTGCGGCGATCACCCTGATGGTGCTGTTCTGTTTCAACCAGATCGGCGACGGCTACGGCCTGTTCCTGCCGCGCCTGTTCGATACCCTGGTGGGCAGCCTGATCGCCATTCTCGCGGTGTTCCTGTTCCTGCCGGACTGGCAGGGTCGGCGGTTGAACAAAGTGCTGGCCAACACCCTGACCTGTAACAGCACTTACCTGCGCCAGATCATGCGCCAGTACGCCGAAGGCAAGCGCGACGACCTCGCCTACCGCCTGGCCCGACGCAACGCCCACAACGCCGACGCGGCACTGTCTACCACCCTGGCCAACATGCTCATGGAGCCCGGGCATTTCCGTAAGGAAGCGGACGTCGGCTTCCGCTTCCTGGTGCTGTCCCACACCTTGCTGAGCTACCTCTCGGCCCTCGGCGCGCACCGCGACAGCACGCTGCCCGCCGAAGCCCGCGAACAGTTGCTCGATAGCGCCGGAGCGAAACTGGCCGAGAGCCTCGACGAAATCGCCAGCGGCCTGACCAGCAAGACCCCGGTGGCAATCCACAGCGACAGCGAGGAAGCCCTGGCCACCGAGCTGGAGCAGATGCCCGAGGAAATGGACGAGAACCTGCGGACCGTGCAGACCCAACTGGCGCTGATCGCCCGTCACCTCGGCCCGCTGCGCACCCTCGCCGCGCACCTGATCAAGGGGACGCCTGAGTGAAGGCGTGCTCCTTGAGGATCCGTGCGTAACTGCCGTCGGCTTTCATCGCGCTTATCGCCCGGTCGAAGCCGCTGACGATCTGCTGGTGCTGGGGGTTTTTCAGGCTGACCAGGATGTGCAGGCTGTTCTCGCTGACCGGATCGCCGAAAAACTCCAACTGATCGCGCACCGTGTCGCGCGCGCGCATTAGAAACCAGTTGGCGACGTACTCGTCCTCCACGGCCAGGCTGACCCTGCCTGCGGCGAGCATGCCGATCGCCACCGGAAAGCTGCGCACCGGGACTTTCTGCAAGCGCCGGTCGGCATCGAACTCGGCGGAATAGGCGTAATCGCGGACCACCGCGATCGAATGGGGATAAATGTCGGACAGGCGTTCGAACTGGATGGCGTCGGCCTTGCGCTTGAGCAGGCGGATCCGGTTGTTCAGGTAGCCGTCGGAGAATTGCCCGATGCGGGTGCGGGATTCGTTGTACCAGGCATTGACCAGCACGTCGTAGCGACCATCGCCAATGCCCATCAACGCCCGCGCCCAGGGCACCTGCTCGAAGTCACTGGCAAAACCCGCGCGTTCGAGCGCCGTCTTGACCAAAGCGGTGGCTAGACCGCCCTGCGCCATGCTGGCATCGGTGAAAGGTGGCCAGGCATCGGCAACCAGACGGAGTTTTTCGGCATGCGCCGGGGTAACTGACAACATTCCAAGCAAACACAAGACTCGGAGCAAGGGTCGCATGCTCAAATCCTATAGCGGAGCTTCCGCGTTGTGGTTTGACCGCTTGAGCGTTTCAGTGCCAACAAATCCAGGTTGCGACGGCCAGATTACACAAACGACCGTCCGGGTGGCAGCAGCAAATGATAGCTATGTGCCTCTATTCCTGCCGGTTTTGCGGACACTTTGGCTTACGACAAAAAATGTCAGCGCCGTCGAGGCTGGTTATCATCGGCGCATCCAACCAGAGAGAACCGTCATGCCCATCGAGTGGATTTGCAAACATCACGCCGACCTTGGCAAAGAACAGCTCTACGCCGTGATGCAGTTGCGCAACGAAGTGTTCGTGGTCGAGCAGAAATGCGCCTACCAGGACCTCGATGGCCAGGACCTGAGCGGCGACACCTGCCACTTGATGGCCTGGCAGGACAATCAGCTGGTGGCTTATCTGCGCTTGCTCGATCCGACATCCCAGGGTGGCGACGTGGTGATCGGCCGGGTGCTCATCGCCGAGGTGGGCCGCGGCCAGGGGCTGGGCCACGAACTGATGGTGCAGGGCCTCAAGCATGCCGAAGAGAACTGGCCGGACGTGCCGGTATACCTCTCGGCCCAGGCGCATCTGCAGGGCTATTACCGCAAGCATGGCTTCGAGGTGGCGGGCGAGGAATACCTGGAGGACGGCATTCCGCATATCGGGATGCGGCGGGCCTGAGGCACTCAATCGGTGGGTATTCACCCGCGATTACGCTCTTGCGAATAACCGCAAACGTAGGGAAGTGGAAGTTATGGCGGCGCTCATGGCGCCGTCCTCGATTCCAGGTCCATATCGGCGGGCCATTCGACCTTGGGCGCGAGAAGCATCGCGACGTTGCACCACAGCACATCGTTGTGGTCCCACGGCGGGCCGGGTGGCGGCAGTGCGTCGGGGCCTTGCTGCATGTAGGTGCAAACGTAGGCCCAGGCATGCGCGTCAGCACCCATGGCGGTCAGGCGGAAGCGGTCGATGACTTGGTTGGTGCCGGGTTTGACGATGGAGAGTTCGACACCGCATTGGAAGATGATCCCGCCTTGGGCGGTTGCGTGACGTCTGCTCCAGCGTTCGGCGCGTACTTGCGACCAGTCGTAGGCTACCGGTACTACCTCCCAGCGTTCGAAAGGGTTCCACCAGCGGCACTTGAAGTTGTAGGCGTAGAGGCGTTGGCGGGCGCGGTTGAAGCGAAGGGGGAGATCGCGGGGAGGTGATACATCGACTTTCACGCAAAAAATGAGTGACCAAACCCCAACAAGGATACCGGCGATGAATGTCCCCCACAGTTCAGCGCTCACTGCCTGCTTTATTGAAAAGAAATCCCACAACAGCGTGACTAAGTAGGTGGTCATAACCGGTGCAAACCAAATCATCACCCCCCTGATAAGGGCCGACGCACGCGGCAGTTCCAGAAAGACTTCATCCTGATGGTTGGGAGTATCGAACCCAAGCGCCGGAACTACTACTGGCGGCTCGTCGGGACCGGGCAAGTCCTCTTTCCAGCCGGGACATGGGGGTATGAGGTTAGGCCTTTTCATACGGAGCCCCCTTCCATTCGCCAATCTTGTCTTCCTTCACGATCAGCCGGGCTACATCCGCTTCATCTGCAAACTTGATGGTTTGAATACCGAGAACCCCTAAATCCACCGATATATCGCTCAGGGCAGTGCTCATAGCGCCGTCCTCGATTCCAGGTCCATATCAGCGGGCCATTCAACCTTGGGCGCCAGAAGCATCGCGACGTTGCACCACAGCACATCGTTGTGGTCCCACGGCGGGCCGGGTGGCGGCAGTGCGTCGGGGCCTTGCTGCATGTAGGTGCAAACGTAGGCCCAGGCGTGCGCGTCGGCGCCCATGGCGGTCAGGCGGAAGCGGTCGATGACTTGGTTGGTGCCTGGCTTGACAATGGAGAGTTCGACACCGCACTGGAAGATGATCCCGCCTTGGGCAGTGGCGTGACGTCTGCTCCAGCGTTCGGCGCGGACTTGGGACCAGTCGTAGGCTACGGGTACTACCTGCCAGCGTTCAAAAGGGTTCCACCAGCGGTGCTTGAAGTTGTAGGCATAGAGGCGCTGGCGGGCGCGGTTGAAGCGAAGGGGTAAGTCTCGGGGAGGTGCTATGTCGATTTTCACACAGAACCAGAGAGACCAAATTCCAACAAGCATGGTTGAGATAAATACCAGCCAAATCTCGAACTTCAGTGTTTGCTCAACAGATAAAACAAGCCATGACGATGCGATCAGTAACGTGCTCATTACCGGTGCAAACCAGATAATCAAGCCTCTGATCAGTGCTGATGCACGCGGCAGTTCCAGAAAGACATCATCCTGATGGTTGGGCGTATCGAACCCAAGCGCCGGGATTACTACTGGCGGCTCGTTGGGACCTGGCAAGTCCTCTTTCCAGCCGGGACAAGGCGGAACGAGTTGAGGTCTTTTCATTCGGAGCCCCACCCCTGCCATTCGCCAATCTTGTCTTCCTTCACAATCAGCAGGGCTACACCCGCTTCATCATTCTTGTCGGGCCAGTAGGACACCTTTAGCTCAATGGCGTGAACTTCGAAAGTCCCAAAAAAGCTGATGTCCCCCCTGATTAGAAGCGTTCCTGACACGGGATCGTGCCGAATGACGGGAGCCGTCGTTTCAGGGTGGTAGCCCGGTCGCTTCCATGAAGACGGGGACGACAACGGTTCATTAGTACCACCGGTACGGCCGCTCGCGATGGTCTCACCCGAGCTTTGGCCTGGCCGATAGACCTGCAACGCCCACTCGTAGCGCGATACGTCGAGTCCGTATCGTGGCAGAGCGATCTTGTAGTCCAGAAAGAGTTCAGCAGGAACTGCATCACCGATAGGAAGTCCGCCACTGCGCGCGACCTTCACTGTCATCGCAGCGTCTGCGGTCAAGCCCAGCAATACTGCATTCAAGGCACCAATCGCCGTGTCCATGTCCTTTGAGGTCGTCCAGCGGCGGTGTTTTTCCGGGATCCCCCAGAGGGAATGGCGAGCCCACATTTCCAAGGGTTCTGACTCTAGCCTTTTCGCCCAGACGTACAAGCCATAAGTGACTAGGCCTAGCAGCACGGAAATCAAGAGTGGAGCGAGTGCTACTGCCATGGCGCCCCAAACCCCTGCCACCGCTGAACCTGCCGCCATGGTGGCAGCCCCTACATAAACAACACCCGCCGTCCCGTCACCCGCTTTCGCCGCCCGAACCGCCGCCAACGCAAACTGCACCCCCTCCACCGCACTCGCCAACGCCACAATCGCCCCGCCGAACTGCACGATCCGAACCCCCAACCCGATCTTCTGCACTTCTCCCGTCGCCCGAACCACCTCGGTGGTCAGACCGGGCCGCAAAATCTGAACAGCCATCCCGACAGTTTCCACGCCCGCGCCCATCACCCCGACCGATGCCGACATGACTGCGGCCGCCGCCTCGGCATCGCCATCGCCCACTGTATTGAGCATGTTTTCATAGCTTCTGCGCAGGGCATCCTGCTGAAACCACAGGCTTCCCAACGCCAGCCCCATACCGACTCCCCCGGGCACGGCGGCTTTTCCGGCGTTGCGCATGCTGCGCATCGAATCCCGCGCCAGCAGGAGGGCGACTTCGGCATTGAGGCTCATGTGCCGTGCAAGGTCATCCATGCTGCCCTTGAGGGCAGTCGTGCCAATGCTGACATTGCGCAGGGCATCGCCGACGCCATCGCCAAGACCGACCCGCAACTTGTCCAGGCGGGCCTGCAAGGCTTCGGCACTCTCCAGCGTCCAGACCTTGACCTCGATAAGCACCGCATGACTGCTGGCCAGGGCCGGGGTAAAGCTCTTGCCCAGCAGCATCGCGCGCACCTTGCGCTCGGCGGGTTTTCGGAATTGCTGGTCGAGTTGAGCGATGACGCGCTCGGTTCCTTCGTACAGCACCTCGTTGAGCAGCGTGAGGTACTCGCCCACCTTGAGGGAAATGGTGATCTGGGTGATGTGCACACCGGAGAAGCGCAGCATGGCTTCCCTGTGCAGATGCCCCACCAGCGCCTTGGCGTGCTTCGATAGCTGGTTAACGAGGGCGTAGCTGGCCGTGGCGCCAGCCGCGAGCAACTCGCCGATCGCGGTCTGCACGGGTTCGACCATGAGCTGTTGGCCCTGGTCGGTGGTGATTAAGGTCTTGATGCCGTGGTAGACGCGGGTCCGCTCGTCGGCGAGCAGCTCATCGGCCAGTTGCTCGTGCAGGCTTTTGTCCTTGGCCACCAAGGCTTGGTAGTAAAGGCTGTTGCGGTTCTCCAGCTCTTTCTTCCAGAGACGTCCGGAGGGACCAAGCTCGCCGTCTGCGCGAAGATCAGTCGGCCCGCCTGCCAGGCATGTCCGTGTCATGAGGATATAAGCCTTCACCGACTCAGTGGAGGTGACGCTGTAGTCGTTGAGGGCCGCCAGTTGGAAGGCCGCGCCATGGTAGTGACTGGCATACGGCTCAGCGACGTCGTCGATGATTCTTTGCCAGGCCGCCAGTGTCTTGTTGTAGCGATCCTCGAAGTCCTGGCGGGCTTTTTCGTCGTAGCGGTCCCCTAGCCGTTCGAGGGCATCGGCCTGTTCTGCGGCGGTCCTGCGCGTCTTCTCGGTCTCAAGGTCGAGGGTCGGCAATGTGCTCCTAACGCCGAGAACGCTATCGTTCCACTTGCCGCGCTGCTCGACGGCCTCCTCGGCATCCTTGATCGCTCGTTTTTCCGCCCTTTGGACTTGCACCTTACGAATACCAAGCAGCGCTTGGGAGGTTAAAAACTCGAAGCTCCGCTGCGGCTCGGCACGCCATTTCTGCATGGACTGGTAGCGGGCCAGGCGCTGGGCGTTGAGTTCCTGCACCATGCCAACAGGGTCGGGCAGGACCAGGGCCAGCACACCATTCGGCAGCTTGTGCTCCTGAGTCATCGCGCGGACATGGCCTGCCAGGGCGCGCAGTCGGTGATTGCGCGGGTAGAAGCCGTGCACGCTGTGGAAATCGCCCGCCATGGGCTGGGCGTATTCGAGCACCTGATGCATTTGCAGGTCAGCTTCGGTCATGGCGATCCCGACGCTGGCGGGGTCATTGCGGGCGCTCTCAAGGTCGAGTTTGTAGAAGCGGTCCTCCAGCGCCATCCCATCGACCACGCCGCCGCGCAGGTAGCCATTCAGCACGCTCTCGGGCCAGGGATCGTTGGCGATGGCGAGCCAGGCAGTGGAGTACTTGTTGGTGTCGATATTGAGGAAGGCCCCCGGAATATCATGGTCCGCGGTGATGCAGGACTCGGGCAGGGGCCGAGGCTCTTCGCGGGGAATCTGGTACGGCGGGAACTGTCGCAACATGCCTTCGGGTGTGAGCTTGTAGGCCTGCCACTCCCTGCCGTCGAGCATCACGTAGAGGAAGCCCTGGCGCAGAATACGCGGCTGCTCCAGACGCATGCGCACGGCCTTGACCTCTGAGCCGCGATTCAGCGGCAGCGCCTGGGTATGCCAGGGTTCCGGAGCATAGGCGGCGCGCAGGGGCAAGATCGGCAGGCCACTGCGCTGGCAGACTCGGCAGATTCCAGGGTCCAGCGGATTGGCTTCGTTGCAGGCAATGTCGAGGCTGAGGCCGAAATCGAAACGGCTATCGGACTTCATGAGTATTCCTCCGCGTGAGGCAGGTCAACCGCGGAGCTGGACTCGACGAGTCCGGATGCATCAGTGGAGATGAAGCACAAACAGGATTGGACGGGCATGCAGTGCTCCCTGCAACTGCGCACCCCGCACCAGATTCAGCGCAAGGCCGCATGAGAAAGGTAACCACCGGGGTGCCGGACCATGCGCTTGCTGGCCCCTGACCCTGGAGGATTCCATGGAAGAAATTCCGCAGAATCCTGCATGCGCGATCAGTGACCGGGATATAGGAAAAATCCTAGAAAAGGCAGTGAAATCACCTGGATTTCAGAAAACCAACTGACCGCGGGTTCATCGAGGGAAATAGTCAGCACTCGAATTCTTGAGCGCGCTGTTGCTGAAAAGCCCGCTACAGGGATCTGCGGCGAGCCAGAAAGCAGGTCAATCAGGGATACCCCAGAACCTCGCGAATCGACCTCAGATTCTGAATGATCCACCCCTTATCAATCGCCCCCCAATCATGAATCCGGTAATGCCCGGCATGGTTGCGCGCCCCCGCTTCCTGCTCGAACTCACAAACGATATCCAGATCAGCCAGCGCAGCGATGGTGTCCTGCGCGGTGCGGCGGGGCATGCCGGTGGCGGCCATCAGCGCCGGGACGCTGCTGGCGGTCTGGCTGTCGATCAGCCAGGCAACGTACAGGCGACGGTAGAAACTGCTCTTGGTCTTGCTTACGTCCATGCAAAGGGTCCTTTGACTCACTGATCGCCCGGCAACTCGCGCCAGGTCAGGTAAACGCGCAGGTCGAACTCCAGTTGATGGTAGCCCGGCTGCATGTATTCACAGAGTTTGTAGAAAGCCTTGTTGTGCTCGGCCTCCTTGAAGTGCGCCAGTTCGTGCACCACGATCATGCGCAGGAACTCCGGCGCTGCCTCCTTGAACAGCGAAGCGATGCGGATCTCTTTCTTCGCCTTGAGCTTGCCACCCTGCACCCGCGAAACCGCCGTGTGCAGGCCGAGCGCACGGTGGGTCAGGTCGAGGCGGTTGTCGAACAGCACTTTGTCGAGGTTTGGCGCGTTGCGCAGGTGTTCCTGCTTGAGGTTCTGCGCGTAGCTGTACAGCGCCTTGTCACTCTGCACGTCATGCCGGGCCGGATAGCGCTTTTGCAGGTAGTCGCCCAACTGGCCACGGGCAATCAACTGACGCACCTGATCTTGCAGGGCGGGCGGGTAGGCTTGCAGGTACTTGAGGGTGTTCATGGCTGCTGCGGGTGAAAGGGGAAAGGCCGCAGTGTACCCAACTACTGCCCTTGCCAGTCAAAAAAGGCCGGGAAGCGACCGGCTTCCGCCGCGGTAATCGGCCGCGCCACGAGGAAGCCCTGAACGTACTCGCAGCCGTGCTCGCGCAACCATTGCGCCTGCGCCGGGGTCTCCACGCCTTCGGCGATCACGCTGATGCAGTACTGCTCGCAGAGTTCGATGACGCAACGCACCAGCGCCGCGTCGGCGGCGGAATCGGGCAGGCGCGCCACCAGGTGGCGGTCAAGCTTGAGGGTATCGATCGGCAGATCGCGCAACAGGCGCAGCGAGCAGTCGCCGGCGCCAAAGTCGTCCAGCGCCACGCGCACGCCCAACTCGCGCAACTTGCGCAACTGGCGCAACGCCGTGTCCAGGTTGTCGGTCAGCGATGTTTCGGCGATTTCCACTTCCAGTTGGCTCGGTGCCAGGCCGGCATCGGCGATCACCTGCGACAGCTCTTCGATCAGGTTGGGCATGCCGAACTGCACCCGGCTGAGGCTGATGCCGAGGGTCAGGTCGTCGGCAAAATGCCCGCACCAGGCCCGCCGCTGTTCGGCGCCCTGGCAGTAGATCCAACTGGCCAGGCGGTTGATCAACCGCGCTTCTTCCAGCAACGGCAGGAACAGCCCCGGCGGCACATCGCCGACGCTCGGATGCCGCCAGCGCAACAGCGCCTCGAAGCCGCGCAGGCGACCGTCGGAGAACGCCACCTGCGGCTGGAACACCAGGGTGAAATCCTGGTTATCCACCGCCGCGCGAACACTGTCTTCGAGCATCAGCCGCGAACGGGCGCGGCCGTTGAGGTCCTCGTCGTAATAACGATACTGCTGGCGCCCGGCCTGCTTGGCCGCGTACATCGCCGTATCGGCAGCGCGCAACAGCCCGTCGAGGTTGGCACCGCAGTCGGGGTAGATGGCAATACCGATACTGACCCCGAGCACCACTTCCAGGCCGTCGATCTGCTGGCGGATCGACATGCGCTCGATGCACTTCTCGGCTAAACGTGCCGCCTGTTCGGGGTAGTCGAGGTCGTCGAGCAAGGCCGTGAACTCATCGCCGCCCATCCGCGCCAGGATGCCGTGGCCACCCAGGCAATCCTTCAGTTGCTCAGCGACCCAGTGCAACACCTGGTCGCCGATTTCGTGCCCGAGGGAATCGTTGACCCGCTTGAAGCCGTCGAGGTCCAGGTACATCAAGGCATGGTGCTTGTCCGAATGTTCGCTGCGCACCAGCGCACTTTCCGCAGCTTGATAGAAACCACGGCGATTGAGCAGGCCGGTAAGCGGATCGGTGACCGCCTGATGCTCCAGTTGCTGGTGCAGGCTGCGCACCACCGACATGTCCAGCACCGTCACCACCATCGCGCGCTGTTCGCCGGGCAAGGCGGCGCAGGACAGCGCCACCGGCAGCGCCTGGCCATTGCTGGTGCGCAGCACGGCGTCATGCAGGCGGAAGATATCCCGTTCCAGGTACGCCTGATAAAACGCCGACTCGCGCCATTGCGCCGCCGTCGGCGACAACACGAAGTCCAGCAGGCCGGCGCCCTGCAACTGGTCGACCGACGCGAGCAGCAAGCGTGAAATGGCCGGATTGGCGAAACGAATGGTGCCGTCTTCGGCCACCACCAGGATGCCTTCGGCAGCGTTCTCCAGCACCGAGGCATTGAAGGCGCGGGCCGCTTCCAGGTCGCGGGTCAGCCGTTGCAAGGCGCGACGGTTGCGCTGCTGGTCGAGCAGGGCCTGCACCTTGGGCTTGAGAATTTGCGGGTCGAAGGGTTTGAACAGGTAATCCACGGCGCCGCTGGCGTAGCCCTTGAGCACCGCGGCCTGGGTTTGTTCGTTGGCGGTCAGGAAAATGATTGGTGTCAGCCGGGTGCGCTGGCTTCCGCGCATCAGGCGGGCCACTTCAAAACCGTCCATGCCCGGCATCTGCACATCCAGCAGAACCAGGTCGACTTCATGTTCAAGCAAGGTACTCAGGGCTTCGATCCCCGAGCTGGCAGTCAAGACTTGCCAATCCTGACGTGCAAGCAAGGCACGCATGCTGGTCAGGTTTTCCGGATAGTCATCAACGACCAGTAGAACCGAGCCGACTTCTTGGGTCGGAATTTGAGCGCATTCCATGCTGCTTCTCTCTGGCAACTACGTCATCTTTCGGATGAAATCTGCGAATGTGACTCTAGACCCGAGTTTTCCAAATCTAAAGCTGGCAACTGGCCAACAGGTGTTTTAACGATAGTTCGCCGACTAACGGTCTTCCTGAGTGATCAACAGGCATAAAAAAACCCGCATCGCTGCGGGTTTTTTTGCTTTACGCGCGTATCAGTTGACCTTCGCGGCCAGCTCGCCTTTGGCGTAACGCAGGAACATGTCGTCCAGGGAGATCGGCTTGATCTTCGAGGCGTTGCCCGCGGTGCCGAAGGCTTCGTAGCGATCGATGCAGATGTCGCGCATGGCTTCGACAGTCTTGGCGAAGTATTTGCGCGGGTCGAACTCGGCCGGGTTCTGCGCCAGGAAGCGACGGATCGCGCCGGTGGAGGCCAGACGCAGGTCGGTGTCGATGTTTACCTTGCGCACGCCGTACTTGATGCCTTCGACGATTTCTTCGACCGGCACGCCGTAGGTTTCTTTGATGTCACCACCGAACTCGTTGATGATCGCCAGCCAGTCCTGTGGAACCGAGGACGAACCGTGCATCACCAGGTGAGTGTTAGGGATGCGCTTGTGGATTTCCTTGATGCGGTCGATCGCCAGGATGTCGCCGGTAGGCGGCTTGGTGAACTTGTAGGCGCCGTGGCTGGTGCCGATGGCGATGGCCAGGGCATCGACCTGGGTTTTCTTGACGAAGTCAGCGGCTTCTTCCGGATCGGTCAGCATCTGGCTGTGATCCAGGATGCCTTCGGCGCCGACGCCATCTTCTTCACCGGCCTGACCGGTTTCCAGGCTGCCCAGGCAACCCAGCTCACCTTCCACGGAAACGCCGCAGGCGTGGGCGAATGCCACGGTCTGCTGGGTGACGCGGACGTTGTATTCGTAGTCGGACGGGGTCTTGCCGTCGGCTTTCAGCGAGCCGTCCATCATCACCGAGCTGAAGCCCAGTTGGATCGAGCGCTGGCAGACGTCAGGGCTGGTGCCGTGGTCCTGGTGCATGCACACCGGGATGTGCGGGAATTCTTCGATCGCCGCCAGGATCAGGTGGCGCAGGAACGGCGCGCCGGCGTATTTGCGGGCACCGGCCGAGGCCTGGACAATCACCGGAGAGTCGGTCTTGTCAGCGGCTTCCATGATGGCGCGCATCTGTTCCAGGTTGTTGACGTTGAAAGCTGGAACGCCGTAACCGAACTCGGCGGCGTGGTCCAGCATCTGGCGCATGCTAATGAGTGCCATTGTGTATCTCTCTCCCGACAAGCGTCGTTTTTCGTGCAAACCTGCCGCAGCGGCGGTTGCTGTTCAAGTTGTGTGGGCCAGTATCAGCCGGCCCGGCCAGTCACGGTGCCTTGCAGCCCCGCCCTATCAAATCGTTGGTCGCAACCCAGTACACCAGGCCCTCATCGCCCTTGGTGTGCAAGGCCAGCACGCCATCGCTGTACAGCGCGCCGGATCCGGACGGCTCGGGTTTGAGCCGGTAGACCTGATCGCCGCCGCCAAGGCGTACGTCCATCTCCTGATTGCCGGCGCCTGCCGCACGCCAGAGCACTTCGGCCTTGCTGTCGCAGACCCAGCGGGTCCAGTTGTCGGCCGGGGCCGCCGCCGGTGCGGGCGTGAAGCTGGCGCATCCTGCGAGTGTTGCCAGGGCCGTCAAGGCCAGAACACCTTTCATCCACTTCCTCCAGCAGACCACAAACCCGGCGACAGGTTGTCGCGAGCCGATCAAGGGCATCCCTTGGCCCGGCGCTGATGTTCGTCGTCGTATTTTTCCAGGCCATCCGGACCGAGCCGTTTATTGATGACCGGCACGGTTTCCGCCTGCCATTCGGACTGGTAGCAGCCGCCCTTTTCCGCGGCGGGCCGATCGGGAGCGGAGTCGGGCGTGCTGGAGCAGGCGCTCAGCACGACGCTCATGACCATCAAGGACAAGCGCTTGATCATCCGTTCGCTCCCTTTGCCAGGCACCGGGCGACTCAGGCCTTGGCCCGCTGTTCCAGAACCTCGACCGCCGGCAGGACCTTGCCCTCGACGAATTCGAGGAACGCACCGCCACCGGTAGAAATGTAGGAGATATCAGCCGCGACGCCATATTTGTCGATGGCCGCCAGGGTGTCGCCACCACCGGCGATGGAGAAGGCGCTGCTTTGCGCGATCGCTTTGGCCAGGGTCTTGGTGCCGTTGCCGAACTGGTCGAACTCGAACACGCCGACCGGACCGTTCCACAGCACGGTTTTCGACGATTTCAGCAGCTCGGCGAATTGCTCGGCGGTTTTCGGACCGATGTCCAGGATCATGTCGTCGTCAGCAACGTCGGCAACCGATTTGACGGTGGCTTCGGCGTCTTCGGCGAAGGCCTTGGCAACCACCACGTCGACTGGCAGCGGCACATTGACCTTGGCGGCGATGGCCTTGGCGGTCTCGACCAGATCAGGCTCGTACAGCGATTTGCCGACCTTGTGACCGGCCGCGGCGAGGAAGGTGTTGGCGATGCCGCCACCGACGATCAGCAGGTCGCAGATCTGGCTCAGGCTGTTCAGCACGTCCAGCTTGGTGGACACCTTGGAGCCGGCAACGATGGCGGCCATCGGCTTGGCCGGCGCTTTCAGGGCCTTGCCCAAAGCGTCCAGCTCGGCGGCCAGCAGCGGGCCAGCAGCGGCGACCTTGGCGAACTTGGCCACACCATGGGTCGAACCTTCAGCGCGGTGAGCGGTGCCGAAGGCATCCATGACGAACACGTCGCACAGCGCGGCGTACTTCTGCGCCAACTCGTCGGCGTTCTTTTTCTCGCCCTTGTTGAAGCGCACGTTCTCGAACAGCACGATGTCACCGGCCTTCACCTCGACACCGTCCAGGTAGTCGGCGACCAGCGGCACGTCGCGGCCCAGGGCCTTGCTCAGGTAGTCGGCAACCGGCTTGAGGCTGTTCTCGGCCGAGAACTCGCCTTCGGTCGGACGACCCAGGTGCGAGCAGACCATCACCGCCGCGCCCTTCTCCAGGGCCAGCTTGATGGTCGGCAGCGAAGCAAGGATGCGCGCATCGCTGGCAACCACACCGTCCTTCACAGGGACGTTGAGGTCTTCGCGGATCAGTACGCGCTTACCTTGCAGATCGAGGTCGGTCATCTTCAAAACGGTCATGAATGCAGTCCTTCAGGGCTGTTTGCGAGTGGTGCGGGTGGTGTGGTCCACGACGCGCAGAAAATGATCGGCGACGTCGAGCATGCGGTTGGCGAACCCCCATTCGTTGTCGAACCAGGCCAGCAGGTTCACCAGGCGAGGGCCGGAAACACGGGTCTGGCTGGCATCGACGATGGCCGAATGCGGGTCATGGTTGAAATCACAACTGGCGTGGGGCAGCTCGGTATACGCCAGCAGCCCCTGCAGCGGTCCGCTCAGGGCCGCGTCCCGCAGCACCTGGTTGACCTCGGCGGCCGTGGTGTCGCGGGTGGTCTGCAGGGTGATGTCCAGGCACGACACGTTCACCGTCGGTACACGCACGGCTTTGGCCTGGATTCTCCCGACAAGTTCCGGGAGCAGTCGCTCGATACCCCGGGCCAGGCCGGTGGACACCGGAATCACTGACTGGAACGCCGAACGGGTGCGGCGCAGGTCTTCGTGGTGATAGGCGTCGATGACCGGCTGGTCGTTCATCGCCGAGTGGATGGTGGTGATCGACACGTAGTCGATGCCGAACGCCTGATCCAGCACCCGCAGCAGCGGCACGCCGCAGTTGGTGGTGCAGGAGGCGTTGGACACCAGCAGTTCGTCGCCGGTCAGGCAGTCCTGGTTGATGCCGTAGACCACGGTGGCATCGACGTCCTGCTCGCTGGCCATCGGCTGGGAAAACAGCACCCGCGGTGCGCCCGCATCAAGGAAGCGCTGGCCATCGGCGCGGGTGTTGTAGGCCCCGGAGCATTCCAGTACCAGGTCGACGTCCAGCGCCGCCCAGTCGATGCCCTCGGGTGTGGCACTGCGCAGTACTTTCACGCAGTCGCCATTGATATGCAGACAGTCGCCGTCGACCTTCACCTCGCCGGGGAAACGCCCGTGGGTGGAGTCGAAGCGTGTCAGGTATTCCAGGCTGGCCTGGTCGGCCAGGTCATTCAGCGCAACGATCTCGAAGCCCGCCTTCGCGCCCCGTTCGACGAGTGCGCGCAGGACGCAACGACCGATACGGCCGTAACCGTTGAGTGCAACTTTATAGGGACGCGGTTGAGACATTGGGGGCTCACGGAACAGATCGTTATCGGCAATCGGCGGTTTTTTGCGTTGTCGCATTCGGTGACAAGCCCGCCCCTGCAAATGCGGGGGCGGGCTTGTCATCGATCCGCAGATCCTTACATCAGTCTTCCAGCAGCTCTTCGGCAGTACCCAGGATGTTTTCCAGGGTGAAGCCGAACTCTTCGAACAGTGCGCTGGCCGGAGCCGATTCACCGTAAGTGGTCATGCCGATGATGCGACCTTCCAGGCCGACGTACTTGTACCAGAAGTCCGCGTGGGCAGCTTCGATGGCGATGCGCGCACCGACTTCCAGCGGCAGTACCGACTGCTTGTAGCCAGCGTCCTGGGCGTCGAACACGCTGGTGCTCGGCATCGACACGACGCGGACCTTGCGGCCCTGTTCGGTCAGCTTGTCGTACGCCTGAACGGCCAGGCCCACTTCGGAACCGGTGGCGATCAGGATCAGCTCAGGCTCGCCGGCGCAGTCCTTGAGCACGTAACCGCCACGGGCGATATCGGCGATCTGCTGGGCATCGCGGTCCTGGTGCTGCAGGTTCTGGCGCGAGAAGATCAGCGCCGAAGGGCCGTCCTTGCGCTCCAGGGCGTGCTTCCAGGACACCGCCGATTCGACGGCGTCAGCCGGACGCCAGGTGTCCAGGTTAGGCGTGCTGCGCAGGCTGCTCAGTTGCTCGATCGGCTGGTGAGTCGGGCCGTCTTCGCCCAGACCGATGGAGTCGTGGGTGTAGACGTGGATCACGCGCTGCTTCATCAGGGCGGACATGCGCACCGCGTTACGGGCGTATTCCATGAACATCAGGAAGGTCGCGCCGTAAGGCACCAGGCCGCCGTGCAGGGCGACGCCGTTCATGATTGCGGTCATGCCGAATTCGCGCACGCCGTAGTACATGTAGTTGCCGTTGGCATCTTCATGGCTGACGCCCTTGCAACCTTTCCACAGGGTCAGGTTGGAGCCGGCCAGGTCGGCCGAGCCGCCGAGCAGTTCCGGCAGCAGCGGGCCGAAAGCGTTCAGGGTGTTCTGACTGGCCTTGCGGCTGGCGATGGTCTCGCCTTTGGCGGCAACTTCGGCGATGTAGGCGGCGGATTTCTCTGCGAAGTCGGCCGGCAGGTCGCCGTTCAGACGACGCTTCAGTTCGCTGGCCAGCTCAGGGAAGGCGGCGGCGTAAGCGTCGAAGCGCTTGTTCCACTCGGCTTCGGCGGCGGCACCGGCTTCCTTGGCGTTCCACTCGGCATAAATCTCGGCAGGCACTTCGAACGGACCGTAGTTCCAGTTCAGTTCCTTGCGGGCCAGGGCGATTTCGTCGTTGCCCAGTGGGGCACCGTGGCAATCTTCCTTGCCCTGCTTGTTCGGCGAACCGAAACCGATGATGGTCTTGCAGCAGATCAGGGTCGGCTGCTCGCTCTTGCGGGCGGTCTCGATGGCGGTTTTGATTTCGTCGGCATCGTGGCCGTTGACGTTGCGGATTACCTGCCAGTTGTAGGACTCGAAACGCTTCGGCGTGTCGTCGGTGAACCAGCCTTCGACTTCACCGTCGATGGAGATGCCGTTGTCATCGTAGAAGGCAACCAGCTTGCCCAGGCCCAAAGTGCCGGCCAGGGAAGCGACTTCGTGGGAAATGCCTTCCATCATGCAGCCATCGCCGAGGAACACATAGGTGTTGTGATCGACGACGTTATGGCCAGCACGGTTGAACTGGGCGCCCAGCACTTTCTCGGCGAGGGCGAAGCCCACGGCGTTGGCCAGGCCCTGGCCCAACGGACCGGTGGTGGTCTCGACGCCAGGGGTGTAGCCGAACTCCGGGTGGCCCGGGGTGCGGCTGTGCAGTTGGCGGAAGCTCTTCAAGTCATCGATGGACAGGTCGTAGCCGGTCAGGTGCAGCAGCGAATAGATCAGCATCGAGCCGTGACCGTTGGACAGCACGAAGCGGTCACGGTCAGCGAAATTCGGGTTGCTCGGGTTGTGCTTCAAAAAGTCACGCCAAAGAACCTCGGCGATATCCGCCATGCCCATGGGGGCACCGGGATGGCCGCTGTTGGCTTTTTGCACGGCATCCATGCTGAGGGCACGAATGGCGTTGGCACGCTCACGACGGCTGGGCATCGCTTGTCTCCTGGGGCTTGAATAAAGAACGAACGGAAAAAAGGCGGCCATTTTCGCCCAGGCGCATGCCCGGGGGCAATGACGGATGGTCGAACTGGAACGATTTTCCTGCGTTTGCGCGGTGATTCCGTGGCCGGACCAACGAAACAGCCGAAAAAGCCTGCCCCGCCGACAGTTTTAGCTCCGCCCATCGACCAATATCAAAACTTTTTGATATTGGTCTTGCGACGCGGGTTTGGCCTGACTAGACTGCCGCCCCATGAATATTCGCGTACCCGTTCCGGATTCTCGGCAAAGCGACCGCCTGGCTGCCCTGTGCAAGTCGGGCGGCGACCCGCTGCGCCTGAACGTGTTGCGCGTGCTGGCCAGCGATTCGTTCGGCGTGCTGGAACTGGCGCAGATCTTCGCCATTGGCCAGTCCGGCATGAGCCACCACCTCAAGGTGCTGGCCCAGGCCGAACTGGTGGCGACCCGCCGCGAAGGCAACGCGATCTTCTATCGCCGCGCCCTGCCCGACGGCCTGAGCCTGGGCGGCAAGCTGCACGCCGCCCTGCTCGAAGAAGTCGACGGGCTGCCGCTGGCGGAAGACATGCAGGCGCGTATCGGCCAGGTCCAGCAACGGCGCGCGGCCACCAGCCAGGACTTTTTCCTGCGCGTAGAAGAGAAATTCCGCGCCCAGCAAGACCTGATCGCAGGCCTGGCGCAGTACCGCGAAAGCCTGCTGACGCTGCTCGACAAGCTCAGCTTCGAGCCCGGCGCGAGCGCCCTGGAAGTCGGCCCCGGCGACGGCGAGTTTCTTCCCGAGTTGGCCCGGCGCTTCGCCCAGGTCACCGCACTGGACAACAGCCCGACCATGCTCGACCTGGCCCGCCAGGTCTGCCAGCGCGAACGCCTGGCTAACGTAAACCTGCAACTGGCCGATGCCCTCAATACCACCGAGGTCCAGGCCGATTGCGTCGTGCTGAACATGGTCCTGCACCACTTCAGCGATCCGGCCGCGGCCCTGGAACAACTGGCCGAACGCGTCAAACCAGGCGGCAGCCTGTTGGTTACAGAGTTATGCAGCCACGACCAGAGTTGGGCCCGCGAAGCCTGCGGCGATCTCTGGCTGGGCTTTGAACAGGACGACCTGCTTCGTTGGGCGTGCGCTGCGGGACTGGCTCCCGGAGACAGCCTCTATGTGGGCTTACGTAATGGTTTCCAGATCCAGGTCCGCCATTTTCAGCGGCCGACTGGCAACACTCACCACCGGTAAATTTAGGAACCCGTCGAGATGAGCGAATACTCCCTTTTCACCTCCGAGTCCGTATCTGAAGGGCATCCGGACAAAATCGCCGACCAGATTTCGGACGCGGTGCTGGACGCCATCATCGCGCAAGACAAATTCGCCCGCGTAGCGTGCGAAACCCTGGTGAAAACCGGCGTGGCGATCATCGCTGGCGAAGTGACCACTTCGGCCTGGGTCGACCTCGAAGACATCGTGCGTAAAGTCATCGTCGACATCGGCTACAACAGCTCCGACGTCGGCTTCGATGGCGCGACCTGCGCCGTCATGAACATCATCGGCAAGCAGTCCGTGGACATCGCCCAGGGCGTTGACCGCAGCAGGCCGGAAGACCAGGGCGCCGGCGACCAGGGCCTGATGTTCGGCTACGCCAGCAACGAAACCGACGTGCTGATGCCAGCACCGATCTGCTTCTCGCACCGTCTGGTCGAGCGCCAGGCCGAAGCGCGCAAGTCCGGCCTGCTGCCGTGGCTGCGTCCGGATGCCAAATCCCAGGTCACCTGCCGCTATGAAGGCGGCAAGGTTGTCGGTATCGACGCGGTCGTGCTGTCCACCCAGCACAACCCCGAGGTTTCGCAGAAAGACCTGAAAGAAGCCGTGATGGAGCTGATCGTCAAGCAAACCCTGCCTGCCGAACTGCTGCACAAGGACACCCAGTTCCACATCAACCCGACCGGCCAGTTCATCATCGGTGGCCCGGTAGGCGACTGCGGCCTGACCGGCCGCAAGATCATCGTCGACAGCTACGGCGGCATGGCCCGTCACGGCGGCGGCGCGTTCTCCGGCAAGGATCCATCCAAGGTTGACCGTTCCGCCGCGTACGCCGGTCGTTATGTCGCCAAGAACATCGTGGCCGCCGGCCTGGCCGAGCGTTGCGAAATCCAGGTCTCCTACGCCATCGGCGTGGCCCAGCCGACCTCGATCTCGCTGAACACCTTCGGCACCGGCAAGATCTCCGACGACAAGATCATCAACCTGGTGCGCGAGTGCTTCGACCTGCGTCCGTACGCAATCACCACCATGCTCGACCTGCTGCACCCGATGTATCAGGAAACCGCTGCCTACGGTCACTTCGGCCGTACCCCGCAGCAGAAGACTGTCGGCGACGACACCTTCACCACCTTCACCTGGGAACTGACTGACCGCGTTGACGCCCTGCGCGCCGCCGCCGGCCTGTAATCCCCCAGCGTTGAAAGAGCCCCGGCCGGGTCACTGGCCGGGGCTTTTTTGTGTCCGA
>NZ_JANLOA010000026.1:0-84195 GCF_025466035.1 Pseudomonas sp. 20P_3.2_Bac5
GTGAAAGTGACTATAGTTCTGGGGCGACTCAGGCAGATGAAATAGTCAGGTTCCACACTCAACAACCCACACACGCCATAGGGATATACCGATGACACTGACTGACTTGCAACGGTTATCCGCATCACAAAGCGAACTCGTGCTTCCTTATCCCCGCGCGGTTGAAGCTTTGCAAATCATGGAGGCAACCGGCGCTACCCTGATCGGGTGGGAGGGATGGTTGCGCCACCCAGACGGCAGCCTAGGACATTCCGATATGCACCAAGGCACCACGGATACTTCAGCGCTTTCTTCATCAGAGACGTATATCTGGGCCAGCACCAACATGAGCCTGGCGCAAAAGGAGCACGAGATACAAAACGGGACTACTGGTATCAAGCTGCTTTTTTGCATCACTGCGGATGTCTGAAACTACCTACCCCGCGGAACCGCAGCCAATTAGTTTCGTCGAGCGGTTGCCCCCTAAGGCGAGTCATTTCCGTGCTAGCGCTGTCGTCACGAGGGGCAATCAAGAGTTCAATCCTGAATCGTGAGTCGCCCCTGATTTGGTAGCCAACTTAAGCTACAAGAGAAGCTTGCCAAGCCATAGATAACCTTCCGTTGTTGGCCGACCGCGGCCTTCCACCAATGGCCGCTTTGGGACGACTCAAGTCATTCGCTCCGCTTACTGGGAATGCGCGCCTGGGCGTTCGGGAACGTCTGCAATGGGTCGACAGCGGCCTGTCATCAATGACCGCTATCTACCAAAGAGCTAAAGGCCAATAGCTCACACCTGCAAGACATACCCAACGGCCCCGCCCGGAAACAAGAAAGTCCCTCGGTCTACTGGGAGCGGAAAACAGTCAGGCTCTGCGAAGCTCCGCGAATGCTCTTCGCATATGACTGGCGACAGCGGACAACACTCGTTCAAAATTGTCCCGTGTTACGAACGCAATAGGACCGATCCCACCTAGGTCCGCGCTCGGCCCTGTCAAGGCTCGGTAGACCGACCAAGAGTCAGTGTGCTGGCCATGTTTCAGAACAGCCAAGACAAGCTCATGACGCAACGGGTCCAATCGCCAATCAGGAATACGCTGCCCTCGATTCCCCAAACCGATCGATAACAACCGCTTCGCTTTCAGATCACGATTAATCTGGTCACGGGATTTACCCGCAAGCTTTGCGAATGCCGGGACCGTCAAGTTTGTAGGCGCCTCGTAGATGGCAAGCATCTCGGCACGCTCGCGCTGAAACTCAGACACTGGCTCAGAACTTCCCACTGCAACAGCGGACTTCGGCAAGCACTCACAGGGCGGGCGACGAACAGGTCTATGAACTCCGGCCTGCACTGGTCGATCCATCAACTCGCTCACCTCCAAGCCCACCTCTTTCTCAAGCCCCCGCGCCCTCAATGACTGCAGAACCGCCCCTTCCAAGCTGGTGGTCAATCGCTCACACGCCACCGCGACCCTGCCCTCCTCCAACTGATCCAGTCGGTTAGCCCAGTCCTGCATCATCGCTCGTCGCTGCTCGACATACTGAGCGTGCGTATAGGCCGCTCGCACCTTATTAGGCTCACTGTGCGAGAGCTGGGCATCTATCCATTGCTGGGGGTAGCCAAGCTCTGTAAGCGCCGTGGTGATCGTTGCCCTCATACCATGCCCCGTGAGCCGGTCTGCATAGCCAAGTCGATGCAAGGCACTGTTCAGCGTGTTCTCACTGATGCGTTCATTCAACCTGGAACGATGCGAGAACAGATACCGCTGCCCAGGGCGCACCAGACTCAACATCAGGCGGACGATCTCAACTGCCTGATGGGACAACGGAACGATGTAAGGAGGGATAGCCGTGGGCTTTCTGCGCGTCTTGCGCATGTGGACCTGAAGCTGCTTCACCACTTCTGGCGGTATGACCCATAAGCGCTTTTTCAAATCGAACTGGTCAGGTGTTGCCAACCGAAGCTCCCCCGTTCGAACCCCCGTCAGCAGCAACAAGAACAACCCCATCACCGTCGAGACAGTGCCGCCGTAGGCGCGCATCTTGGGTAACAGCACCGAGAGCTCGTGCATTTGCAGGCAGGGTTGTGATCCACCGGAGGCTTGGGGATGGCGACGACATCCAGGTCGAATGCTGGATTGATTTCGAGGCCGGGCACCCTGACCAACGCATACCGGAAAAGCTGGTTGAACCCCCTTCCGCAACCAGCGCACGCGCTTCATCCCGGCTGGCGCGCGCCTCTTTGAGGCCGACATGCGGATAACTACCCAGCGACATGCGTTGCTGCCTGTCAAACCAGTAGTAGCGGAAATGCCAGATCTTGCTGCCGCCTGAAGAGACGTAGAGGGACAGCCCATCGGCGTCAGCGAGGGAGTAAGTGGTGCCGGTGACCCGGGCATGCCGGACGGCCATATCAGAAAGTGCCATAACAAGCTCCTGAGCGGGGTCAGGAACCAGATGCTTGTCACATTGCCCAAGCAGCTCCAGCGTCAATCCGCTTCAGCATCCCACCGGATCAGGCACCGAATTCGTGTACTTAAAATGCGCGGATACTGGTGGTTTTCAGCGGTTTCGGCAGAAACGAAAAAAGGACCCGAAGGTCCTTTTTTCTTGGCTACAGCACTCTATTGAATCCTGTAGCGCCATGTTTGGAGCGGGAAACGAGACTCACATCCGGCTTCCTACCCGTTGAAAATATGGGTTTTTTCCAACCCTCTCAGCGAGGGATGGCCTTAATTGTGTACTTGTTCATGTGCGGCATCAACGTTCAGTGGTGGTTTGGCGTTTTACAAACTGTTGCCAGCCCGAGCTCGTTGACACTGTGCAAGCTGTCCACTCCGCCCTGACTCATTCGTCTCCCTATTGAAAGAAGAGCTACCGTCAACCCGGGTTCACCACTCTTCCCTTGGCGAGTCGGAGCGAGTGCTGATAGTGATGCTGCTTCCGAACCTCATCATATTTTTTCCGAGCCCCCCCCTATCGACCGCGATTTTTCCTCCGCGTGGCTACGCATAGGACTTCAACCCTCTAATCCAAGCGATCCCATTCGGCATCATGCGTATTTATGTACCCGCGAACGGTGGGCAGACGACTCGGCTCACGAGGTGGAGGAAGCGTCTGGCGCAAGTATCAGTGGGCTACACGACGTCGCTCACATTGCCTCCTGCCCCACTTAAATAGTGAACACAATCCGTTCCGCGGCACTACGCTGCCAGGTCGATTCAACTTCGCTCAACGGCACGGCCTCGGCGTCTACTTGCAAGTGCGCTGGCTTTATCGCCCGGAGTAATTGCCCAACGATCTTTAAAAGGTCTTCATTCGAGACACTTCCCAAACCACTGCCCAGCATTTCCAACCCGGAGCTGCGCAACACGCCCGGGCTCATTGGCAAGGTTGCCCCAGCCAGCGCACCGATGTTGACGAAGCGCAGGCGCGGCGCGGCCCCACCGCCACCGTGGCCGAGCAGCGCATCGAGGATGCAGGCTGCCGGTTGCCCCCAGAGGTAGTCGAGTACCACCTCAATTCCCCTGCCCTGGATTTCCTCGCGAAACGCGGCGGTCAACTGGTCAACTGGTTGATCCAGGCGAATGAAGTCGTCGGCGCCGAGTTCGCGCAGTTCCGCTTCCACCGCCGGGTTACGCGCGGTCGCCACGATCCGCGATGCGCCGAGGTGCCGCGCCACTTGAATCGCCAGCCGCCCGGACGTACCAGCAGCGCCGTTGATCAATACCCGCTCGCCCGGCTTGAAGTGCGCCCGCGCCTGCAGGGCCGCCCAGGACGACATGCCAGGGTTGGCGATCGCAGCGGCGGTGATGTCGTCGATGTCATCCGGCACGGCCACACAATAACGGGCATCTACGGCCACGGTCTCGGCCATCGCACCGATAGGCGCACGGGGAAAGGCGAAGTACACGCGGCTGCCGTCGTCAAGCAGGCCAACACCGTCGGCGCCGGGCACGACTGGCAGCGTCTTGCCGCTGCTGTAGTGCTTGCCGCTGGCCTGGGCACGCACCAGTTGACTGAGCGCGGCGGCACGAACATGTACCAGGACTTCACCTGGTGCGGCTTGCGGGGCTTCGATCTCGCCGTAGCGCGGCGGTTGGTCGAAGGCGTGAACGATGGCGGCTTTCATAAGTTGGCTCCAGTTGATAACGCGGCAGCGTCAAGCATGCCAGATGGCTCAAAATCGTTCTCTCATCAGCCACGAAGACAGCATCTTTTCCAGAAGCCTTTCGAGCTGAGCGAGCTCTTCTTGGGTAATCCCGGCCGTGAATTCGTTCATGGCCGCACACGCCAGCATCGGAAGCTGAGTGCTCACTGACTGCCCTTTTTCTGTCAGCGATAAACGAACCTGACGCTGGTCATGGTTGTCCCGAGAGCGGACGATGAGCGCCTTGCGTTCGAGACGATCGAGCATGCGGCTCATGGCGGCGCTATGGATGGACAGATGTCGGCACAGCGCTCCCGCCGTGTTATCGCCGCCAGAAATGATCCTCAGCACTTTGAACTGAGCGGCGGTGATGCTGAGCGGCATCAGATGCCGGTCCAACAGCCGGTCCTTCAATGCGGCGGACTGGCCAAGCAAGATGCCGACGCACACAGATTCCAAACTGACGGCAGAAAAATTGCCCATCTTGAAGCTCCCGTTGTCGGCTACCCAGGCTGTTGTCTAGGGCGCCAGGATCTGTTGAATGGCTGGCGCAATCACGCTGACCAACGCTTCCGGTTCTGCTGTCGTCAGCAAGGGCACTCCGATCACCCGCCGGCCGACAACCATGCCAATGAGCAAGGACGCTACCAGGCCAGCCCGCAGCCTCGCCTCGGGGTCGAGGCGTTCGCGAGTGCCTGTCAGCAATCGGGACTGGATAAAACCACGGAGCTGGTCACGTGCGTGGTCATTCACGAAGACGCCTCGCAGCGTCGCCATCAAGGGCCTGGACTCTTCGGGTATGCCTTCCCACGCCGCGAGGAAGGCGCGCACTACCCGTTCACCCAAGCGATCGTCTGGCCCTTCGTACAAGGCGCCGAAACGCTCCAGGGCCGACGGGGGGATCGCCATGACGGCCGCGAAGAGTTCGTCCTTCGTGCGAAAAAACTGCATCACCTGAGCAACGTTGACTCCCGCGTCTGCGGCGACCAGGCGGATGGTCGTCCGTGCATATCCGGCACTGGCGAAGCGTATTCGCGCAGCGTCCAGCACCGCTTGCCGACTGCTGGTGGGGCCAGGCCGTCGTCCACGTCGTGCTGCGCTAGTGGTTTCTTCTTCCATGGTGGTGCTCAGTTTTTTTGCCATATTCACATATATCAACGCATGTTGATTAATTTATTTTGCCGCCGTACCTTAGGCCAGTCGGTCCTAACCAAAAACAAGAAAGGAGCAAGCATGAGTGACTGCCAGAAGCTGTTCGTGCCGTCCCACCCGCTACCGGCGGCCAGAACCGGTTTGTTCACCGCATTCGAACCTGGTACCCGAACGCTGAAGGCGGGTTTCCAGGTCGCGCCGCCATTTCGGCCCTTGCCTGTCGATATCGTTTTCGAGAAAGACGTGGCCGTCACCTTGCGCGACGGCGTGACTATCTATGTTGATGTGTTCCGCCCTGCCGGCACCGAGCAGGTGCCGGTGATCGTGGCGTGGAGTCCCTATGGCAAAGGCCAGGGCACGTCCGCCAGCGTCATGGGGGTATTTGGTCTGGTCGGGCTGAGCAATTCGGTTGTCTCGGGGCTGGCCAAGTTCGAAGCGCCGGACCCGGCCTACTGGTGCGCCCAGGGATATGCCATCTGCAACCCTGACGTGCGTGGTGGCGTGGATTCCGAAGGTGACAGCGTGCTGTGGGACCGCCAGGAAGGCCGTGACTGCCACGACCTGATCGAGTGGCTCGCCGAACAATCCTGGTGCACCGGCAAAGTCGGCATGAGCGGCACCTCGTATCTGGCGGTGTCGCAGTGGTTTACCGCCGCCGAGCAGCCCAAACACCTGGCAGCGATAAACCCTTGGGAAGGTGTCAGCGATGTTTACCGCGATCTGGTGATGCGCGGCGGCATGCCTGACGTCGGCTTCGCTGGCCTCCTTCAGAACGGCAGCTTCTTCGGCAAGAACCAGAAAGAAGACATTCTGTCCGAGGCGCAGCGCTACCCGCTGATAAACCCGTTGTGGGCCGACAAGATTCCCGAATTCGACCGCATCACCGTGCCCGCCTTCGTCGTGGCCAGTTACTCCAACACGCTGCACACCGCCGGCACGTTCCGCGGCTGGCGGCGCATCGCATCAGCAGACAAATGGCTGCGCATTCACAACAGCCAGGAATGGCCTGACTACTACGACGAAGCGAACGTCGAAGACCTGCGGCGCTTCTTCGACCGCTACCTCAAGGACGTGGATAACGGCTGGGAACAGACGCCACGGGTGCGCTACGCGGTTCATGACTTCCAGGGCGGTGACCGGCTCAATGTGCCGGCAGAGGCATTCCCGCCCAAGGAAGTGGTTTCGACCAAGCTGTACCTCGATGGCGGCGCACGCACCCTGAGCCCGACTGCACCCGGTGCCGAGGTGCCGGCAACGTATGACGTCGGCGCCAATCCGGATGTGGTGTCCTTCATCGCCCGCTTCGACCAGGAAACCGTGATGGTGGGCTATCCCAAGGCGCACCTGTGGGTCGAAGCCCGCGGTGCCGACGACATGGATCTTTTTGTGCTGATCCAGAAACTCGACAAATTCGGCACCCCGCTCCAGCAATTCACCGCGCCCAACCAGAGCGCCAGGATTCACGACCTCACCGACCACGGCGCCACGGTGCTGCGCTACAAGGGCTCTGATGGCCGCCTGCGCGTATCGACTCGCCACCTCGATGAAGTGCTGACAACCGATGACGTGCCCGCGCATACCTTCGACCGCGTCGAGACGCTTTCGCCGGGTGAAATCGTGGCCATCGAGATCGACCTGCTTCCGATCGGCTGGGCGTTCCACCCAGGTGAACAACTGCGCTTCATCATCAGCTCGCGGAACCTCTCCGGTACGCTGATGCCGGGCATTGCTGAATACACCGGCGCCAACAACGGGCAGCACGTTATCCACACCGGCGGGCGCTATACCTCGTATCTGCAACTGCCGATCCTGGCGGGTTGACGACTCCGGCACTGCAACCCTCTCCTCTCACGCGCATGTTTCACGGACTACCCATGACCAAGTCTTCTGCACCCATTTCGGGTCCTGTTTTGACCGGTGTGTTCGCCGGCCCGATCGTCGGTCTCAAATACCGCACGCCCACCTTGTCTGGCGTGACCTCGGACAAGGGCGAATTTCAATACCGCGCCGACGAGGCCATCAGCTTCATGGTTGGCGGCATCGTTCTGGGCGCCGTAGAGGCGGCGCCACGCTTGAACCTGGCCCAACTGGCCAACCGCGTAGACGGCAAGATCGACAAGCTGCTGGATCCTTCGGTGACCAATATGGCCCGCTTCGTCCATACCCTGGACCAGCAAGGCAATATCGAGTCGGGAGTCACCATCGCACCCCAGGTGCATGAGCTGATCGGCGCCACCCCGATCAACTTCAGCCCGCCCGTCATGCCCATGGGCCAAGGCGGCCCCACCGGATTTGCCAACGACCCGACCCTGCAGCACATCCTCGAAACGCTGAACGCCACCCCGGGCGTATTCACCGCCAGAACGCCGCGCACCCTGTGCGACGCCGCCACCAGCCGCAACGAGCTGCGCCGCAACATTCGCGGCATCGTGAAGATGACCGATGTGCGCATTCCGCTGCGCGATGGGTCCTATGTCTGTGCCGACGTTTTCCGCCCGGCAGCCGAGGGCCAGTACCCGATCGTCATGAGCAAAGGCTTCTACGGCAAAAGCTTCTATCACGACTGTATTTGCAACGAAGCCGACGTCATCCGCAAAGAAGAGATGGAGGACCGCTATTTCTCCGGCAACCCGGATGGCGCCCAGTATGAAAACCACGAGACCGTCGACACCTCGGTCTGGGTCCCGGAAGGCTACGTGTGTATCCGCGTCGATGCCCGCGGCGTGTGCAAGAGCCCGGGCCTGCAAGCGCCGTTCAGCGTGCAGGAGGCCGAAGACTATTACGACGCCATCGAATGGGCCGGCACCCAGCCGTGGTCCAACGGCAATGTCGGTTTGTGGGGCATGTCGTACCTGGCCATGGCCCAGCACAACGTTGCCAGCCTGCAGCCGTCCCACCTGAAAGCGATGATCGCCCAAGGCACCGACGCCGATATCTACAACGAGGCGCTGTACGGCGGTGGCATCTTCGGTTCCGGGTTCTGGAACTGGTGGTGGAAGATCTGGTCCGGCAACAACCACTGCGGCGAGCGCCCCGAGACCGACTGGATGGCCCGTGTGCTGGCCACGCCATTCAACGACATCAACGCCTACGGCCCGCACGGCAGCATCTTCATGCGCCCGGACATGAGCAAGGCCACTGCGCCGGTCTGGATCGTCGGGCCTCAGGTAGGCGCCATCATTCACCAGTTGGGCAGCAGCGAAACCTTCATTCGTTCCACCGCAGCCAAGGCGCGCAAGTTCGACTTCACCGACGCGTGGTTCCCCGGCTCGTACAGCAACAAGTCGCTCGCCGAACACATGCGTTACTTCGATTACTGGCTCAAGGGTATCGACAACGGCGTAATGGACGAAGCACCGGTGCGGGTGCAAGTCCGTACCGGCAACGGTGCCCATTTCGTCCTGCACGAGCAGGAATGGCCGATTACGCGAACCCAATACCGCCGCTGGTATCTCGACGCCCAACCTTCGGCCTGGCAGAAAGACCCGCGCCGCCCGGATGTGCTGCGCATCATCGAGACCGTGCCCAGCGCGAACGCCAGCGCCGAATACGACGCGCACCTGGACCTTGGCACCCCGACCCTCGCGCCCGGCGGTTCCACTGACGGCACGCCGCGCTGGTCAACCGGCGTCTCGTTTGTCAGCGAACCGATGAGCGAAGACATGGTGCTCGCGGGTTATATGAAAGTGGGTCTGTGGGTTGCATCGAGCAGCGCGGACATGGACGCGTTCGTGTCACTGCGGGTGCTGGATGAGCAGGGTCAGGAGATTCGCTACGAGTCCGTAGTGCTTCCAGTGGACCCGGTACACATTCACCCGGTCGGCCACGGCCTGTTGAAGGTCTCGCGGCGCAAGCTCGACAGCGAACGCTCTACCGCTTACTGGCCTGTTCATACCCACCTGGAGAAAGACTGCGCGCCGCTGCACAGCGACGAAATCGTGCCGATCGAAGTCGGCCTCAACCCTAGTACAGCGTTGATCCGCAAAGGTCATCGGTTGCTGGTGGATATCCAGCCTTATGCGCCCGCAGGCGTTCCCGTCCGCGCCTATGACAAGAGCTATCACGTCGATGCAGTGAACCGGATCTACACCGGCCCGCAACACCCGAGCTATCTGCAGATACCTGTGGTGCCTTGAACGCTGACCGACTGGCTGATCTGCGCACCGCAACGGGCGCAGATCAGCCAGTCGGCAGCAGCGTCTGCTGGATCGCCGGGGCAAGCGTCGTGACCAAGGTCTCCCGCTGCGCCTCGGCGAGCACCGGCACACCGATGATTTGCCTGCCCGTCAGCACCCCCACCAGCATGGATAACGCCAGACCAGCCCGCAGCCGGGCATTCGGCCCGAGCGTTTCGGTGCCGCCCGTTGCCAGCCTGGATTCGATGTAGTCGCGCAGATGATCGCGCGCCTGCACATTCACCATCGCGTTTCTTAGCATCGCCGTCAGCGGCTCCGATTCCTCGGGTTCCCCCTCCCAGGCCTTGAAGAAAGCCCGAACAACGCGCTCGCCCAACTGCTCGTCCGCGCCCTCGAACACCTCGCCGAGCTTCTCCAGCGCCGATTGCGGAATGTTCATCACGGCGGCGAAAAGCCCGTCTTTCGAACGAAAAAACTGCATCACCATCGACACGTCGACCCCCGCATCTGCGGCCACCCGACGCATCGTCGTCGCGGTGAAGCCATCGTTGGCGAAACGCGCGCGCGCGGCGTCGAGCACCGCCTGCCGGCTGCTGACCGAACCTGATCGCCGTCCTGGCCCGCGCGTCACGACCTTCCTTGGTGCTGTTTCCTTGTCGCCTGTCATCGCTCTTGCAACCTGCGGTTGTTGGTTGGTCAGCAGCTTATATAATTTTCTCAACGAATGTTGAGTTAATTTCTTCAAGCTCCTACACTCGCGTCGCTGCTCCCACGGAACACCAAGATCTGCACAACAAGAGGACCTCGTCATGAGCGATACCCCGCAGACGTTTCAGCGCACGCTACGCACCGGTATTTTTTCCGGCCCGGTTGCCGGCTTGAAATACCAGACCCCCAGCCTTGCCGGAATCACTACTGAAAAGGGCGAGTTCCAATACCGTGAGGGCGAGCGCATCGCCTTTCTGGTTGGCAACACATCAATCGGCTCGGCTATCGGCGCCCCGCACATCAACCTGGCAGATATCGTCAGCCGCGTAGACGGCAATATCAGCAAGCTGCTCGATGCCGGGTTGACCAACATTGCACGATTCGTCTGCTCGCTTGACCGCGACGGTGATCTGAACGGTGGCATCAACATCGACCCGGCCGTACACGACATCATCGGCAAACACCGGATCAACTTCCGCCACGATATTTCCTTTGCCGGCCTGGCCCTGAACCCAGCCCTCGAGTTCGAACAAGACCCCTTGATCGCCACCCTGCTCGCCGAACTTTCGGCAGCGGGCTTGTTTACCGAGCGCACACCGCGCGAGCTGTGCACCGCGGCGACGGCGCGAAATGAAGTACGGCGCAATATCCTCGGAATCCTGCGTTTCAAGGACGTGAAGATTCCGCTGAAGAACGGCCTGCACGTGTACGCGGATGTCTTCCGCCCGGCCAAGGACGGGCAGTTCCCGGTGATCATGAACTGCGGTCCTTACGGCCGTGCGTTCTATCACCACTCGATCGCCGACGATGCCGATTTTGCCGCCCACGAAGAGATGGAAGAGCGCTATTTCCACGGCAACCCCGAGGGGCAAGTGTTCGAAAACCACGAAACGGCAAACACCGTGGACTGGGTGCCCCACGACTACGTGCTGGTGCGTGTCGATGGCCCGGGCTCAGGCAAGAACCCTGGCACACTCGCACCTTTTGGCATCGAGACCGCCGAGGCGTTTCGCGATGCGATCGATTGGGCCGGGGTGCAGAGCTGGTGCAACGGCAACGTCGGCCTGTGGGGTATGTCGTACTACGCGATGAGCCAACACGCCGCCGCGAGCCTGCAACCGCGGCATCTGAAAGCAATGATCGCCATCGGCACCGATGTCGATCTGTATGACGAAGTGGCGTACACCGGCGGGATTCTCAACGAAGAGTTCTTCACTCACTGGTACAAGGCGGGCGTCCTCGCGGCCGTATGCGGCGAGCCCAATGCCGTCGACTTTATCGGCCTGCTCAAAGCAACCCCCTTCAGGGACGCCGACACCACGACCGCATTCGGCCCCCGCTCCACGATTCTGATGAGTCCGGACATGAGCAAGGTCAAGGTGCCGCTCTGGACCGTGGCCTGCACCACCCATATGGCGCATTTCCACCAGCTTGGCAGCAGCGAGGCGTACCTGGCGACGAACACCACGGCCAAGAAAATAGACTTCTGGGAAGACTGGTTTACCAAGCCCTACTCACGAAGCGCCATCGCCGACCATCGCGCGTTCTTCGATCATTGGTTAAAGGGTATCGACAACGGCATCATGGACACGCCGCCGGTGCGCCTGGAGATTCGCAGTGGCAACGGCGCCTCTTACCTGCAAGAGGAACAGGAATGGCCGATCGCCAGGACGACCTACCCGCGCTGGTACTTCGACGCCTCGCCCTCGGACTGGCAAGGCGATGCCTACCGCACTGACTTCCTGCGCCTGTTGCCGACGCCGCCCGCGACCGATGCCCAAGCGCGCTACTCCGCCGAGATTCCCCTGGACCTGCGCATGGGCATTGCGCCCTGCTTCCTGCCAGTCAAGCCGCCGTCGGTCCTGGAAATCTGGAAAACCGGCATCGCGTTCATCAGCGAGCCATTGACCGAGGACATGGTGTTCGCCGGCTACGGCAAAGCCCGCGTGTGGGTCTCATCCAGCAGCGCGGACATGGACATCTACCTGAGCCTGCGGGTCCTCGACGAAAACGGCCAGGAAGTCGACTACGCCGGGCCGACCACCATGGGCATGAACGTCCCCAACTATCCCCTCGCCAAGGGCTGGCTGAAGGCGTCGCACCGCACGATCGATACGGCGCGCTCGACCCACTACACCGTCAAGCACACCCACCGCCGGGCAGACCATGCACCGCTGAAAAGCGATGAAGTGGTGCCGGTCGAGATCGAGATCATTCCGAACACCGCGTTGCTCCGCAAAGGCTACCGCCTGCGCGTGGATATCCAGCCGTTCGACGGCGTCGATCACGGCCCTCGTCATGGCTATGACGCCGGCTACCACGACGGCGCGTGGAACACGGTCTACACCGGGCCGGACCGCCCGGGCTTTATCCAGCTTCCGATCGTTCCGGCCAAGGACGTGTGAAACCGGCTACTTGCTGCCCCATGCCCCTCAGTCAAACCCTGCAAAACCAATAACAACGAGTCCAGGAGATTGCCATGACCCTAGAAGAACTTGCCGCGCGCACCGAAATTCACGATGTGCTGCTGCGCTACTGCCGCGGCCTCGACCGCATCGACATGTCGCTGGTGCGCGGCGCCTTCCATAAAGATGCCTATATCCACTTCCCTGAGAGCCTGCATGTCGGCGGCGCCGAAGGATTCTTCCAGTTTCTGACCGACGAAATGCCCCGCTTCAATCGAACCCAGCATTTTCTCGGAAACAGCCTGATCGAATTCGACGGGCCGGAAATCGCCTTTGTCGAAACCTACCTGCAGGCCGATCACGCCGCCTCCGAGCGGCATCACTGGAAAGGCGAGACGGTCAAGTTGTGGGCGCGCTATTTCGATCGCTTCGAACGCCGCGACGGGGTCTGGCTGATTGCCGAACGCCGGCTGATGGTCGACTTGATGTACCGCTATCCCGACAAGGAAAACTGGTTCGACGATCACCCCGATGCGTCCGGCAGCCCGCGTGACGGCACCGACCGCGTGCTGCGCAAGGTCGCTGGTTTTTCGGGTAGCCCGATGGCGGAGAAATCACTGAAAGACGCCTGATCCCAGTGGGAGCGAGCAAGCTCGCTCCCACTGGTTGTGGCTAATCAATAGGTCCCCGACTGAAACGCACTCAACCGCTGTATGTGCTCCTCGGTAATGCCCCGGATCGTCTCGATGACTTCCAGCATCAGCGGCGACGGTGTCGAGCGTGGCGGTTGAACCAACAACAATTCCAGCGTCAGGCCCGCGCCGGAAAACGGGTTGAGTTTGAAATCCCGCTCTGCCGGGCTGGCATTGAAGCTGTGAACGAATAGCAACCCCGGAAGAATCGCCATCCATTCGCTTTGCCTAATCAGGTCAAGCGTCGCCAACACCGCATCGAGCTGGTAGCAAGGCCCCGGTCCCGAGCCGGGATCCACCGGCGTACCGATCCACTGCGCATGCTCGCGGCTGTCGGGGGCCAGAAGCTTGAGGCCGACCAACTTGTCGAAGTCGATGACCTGACCATGTTCGAAGCCGCCGCTGTGGTTATTGGCCGAGACCAGGAACGCTGGCGTGGCGGCAAACACCGTCGTGGCCAAATCCGTAGGGGGCTCGGAAATCGAAGGGATGATGGCAAAGTCCAGTTCATTCGCCCGCACCATGTCGATCAGCATATTGCTCGGAGCGTCGATCACGGCGATGGAGGCGTTCGGGTTATGTTCCATCAGGCGCAAGTAGGCTGGCGCAAGCTGGTGGCTCGCCAGCGTAGGCGTTACGCCAAAACGGACTTCCCCTCCAAGGCCACGCTCGAAGGTATCCAGCGACTGAAGTGCCTTGGCGTTGGCTGCCAGCACCTGCAGGCAGTGCCCATAGAACACCGTGCCTGCCGCCGTGGGTTCGACGATTTTCTGCCGGTCGAACAACTGCACGCCGAGCAGCTCTTCAATCTGCTTTATATGCTGGGAAATACCTGACTGTGTGGCGAATTCGCGGGCCGCCGCTGCGGTGAACGAGCGCGTCTCATACACCGCCACGAACATCTGTATCTCGCGCAAGCCGGGCAACGAATCATTCATGGTCTTTGCGCTCTTCAAGGACAAAGGGCTGGCCCATACTCGGCATCTGCACGCCGTAAGCGATCTGGATGGGGATGGCGTTGATTTCCTCGGTGGCCTTGCGCAACACCGCGATGAAGTTCTGCGCCACCCGGGACAGCGGTTTACGTGCGGGCTCCACCAGCAGCATGTCGTCCCAGAGGATGGGGTCGGCCAGCGGGTTGAGGGTGAACCTGCGGCGGCGCAGGTCATCGGCGATAAACAACCCGGAAATGATCGCGGACCAGTGACTGGAACGCACCAGGTCCATGGCGCCGAGCATGGACTCGAACCCGCCGAGCCGCTGCACGATCGGCACCTTGTGATCGACCAGATACTGTTCCAGCAGCGGCCGCCGGCCAACGGGCAGGACCAGGTGCAGGTCGTTCATTTCGCGCAAACGCACCGGTTTGCAGTGCGGCAAGCCCGAGTTCGGGGAAGACACCAGGAACGCCGGAGTCCGGGTGAACAACGAAGTCCCGAGGCCCCCCGCTCCACCGGTTCCGCCGGCATCGTTGGACATCCGCTGGGTGATGGCGAAATCCAGCATGCCGCGCCGCACGGCCGTCGCCAGCACGCTGCCAGCGCCTTCCGTCAACTGCACAGAGACATTCGGATAAGCCGCTTCGAAGGCTCGTAGCGCGCGGCTGAAGACCGAGCGGGTCATGGTCGGAATCATGCCGACGCGGACAACGCCGTCGGACGGCTCCGCACGGCGGCCGACCGCGTTGCATGCGTGCTCGTGCAGACGCAGCAACTGCACGCATTCCTGGTAGTAGGCATGGCCCGCCGGCGTCGGGATGATCGCCCGGTCCCGGGCGAACAGGCGCACACCCAGTTGGGTTTCCAACTGCCGCACATGCGCCGAAACGCCGGACTGGCCCAAACCCTCGCGGCTGGCTGCCACGGTGAAGGAGCCTTCCTCGTAAACCGCTACGAACATGCGGATGTGCATCAACTTCGGGAGCATCATGCGCTGGGTCGTCTCTTATTATTTCTTGCCAATGAAATCAGCAAAACGCAGAAATTTTCGATTCTATCCAGATCGCAAATGGCTTGCCAGATACGCCTAACCGGCAAAGCGCGGCTCGGGCAAGCCTCTGACACCCAGGCCACGAACGGCAAACAGGCTTCCGCGCATCTGGTTGTCGCCGGGGTAGCGAGGCAAAGGCGGCCTGGCCATGGAGGTGACGTACAGAATGTCCAGCTCCGGCCCGCCGAAGGCAACGCTGGTGACCTTCTTCACCGGCATTTCGATGACGTGGTCGAGGCTGCCATCCGGCGCGAAGCGGCACAGCTTGCCGGCATAAACCTGGGCGTTCCAAAGGAACCCCTCGGCATCGACCGTTGATCCATCGGTTGCCGTCGTCGGCGTGAAGCCTGCGTTGGTAAAGGTGCGGCGGTTGGCGATGGCGCCGGTGTCGAGATCGTAGTCATACGCCCAGATTTCCCCGGAGAAGGTGTCCGAGAAATAGAACGTCGAGCCATCGGGGCTCCAGCACGGGCCGTTGGAGATCGCAAAGCCCGCGTCCAGCCGGTGCACCGACAAGTCGGGGTCGAGGCGGAACAGCGTGCCGTCGGCAAAGCCTTCGCGGGTGTCCATGCTGCCGAAGACGAAGCGGCCGCGGGCGTCCACCTTGCCGTCATTCAAGCGGTTATGCGGCTTGTCGGCTTCGGGGTGGGCGATCAGTTGGGTGTCGCCGGTCTCGAAGTCGAGCAGGTGCAAGCCCGAGCCCAGCGCAACCACCGCGCCGCCGCCCTGACGCAGCGCCATCGACCCTATGCTGTCGGGCATCTCCCAGGTGCGAAGCTCGCGGCCGTCGGCGGTACAGCGAAACACGCGACCGCCGACCACGTCGATCCAGTACAAGCGTTGCTCCTGCACGTCCCACAAAGGACCTTCACCGATGGTTGTCTTTACATCAACCAGCACATCGATCTGCATAGTGTCTCCCGGACTCTTTTGAACTGGATTGGGCGATCCGAGCAACGCTGAACCGCGCTATCGAACTGAACGGCTTCAGGCTTTGGGTGGTTCGGCAATGGTGATGAACACGCCGAACGGATCGCGGAAGCTGAACCAGGTCATGCTCAGGTTGCCGCCAGGCTTGCGAATGATGATGTCCTTCGGCGGGCACACCACTTCAACGCCGGGGTATTCGGAAATCTTCCCGAAGGCTTCGTGTGCACTGTCGACCAGCAGCGCCAGGCGGGTGATGCCGACCTGATTCATCAGTTCATAAGGCCCGGTATCCACCAGGGTGGCCGGTTTGGTGTACTCGATCAGGTTGATTTCGGTGGCTGTGCGCGGGTCTGCACCTGCGGTCAGGATGTGGTGCGCGTAGATGCTGATTTCATCTTCGGCGAACCCCAGCAGCGGGCCGTCCGCTTCATCGGTGCGGGTTTCGAAGGTCGAGACGAAGCCCAATACATCGCGGTAGAACTTCAGGGCCTCGTCAACATCGGGGACGGTAATGCAGACATGCAATAGTTTCTTGATCAATGCGCTCATTTCAATGGCGTCCTTTTATACATTCCAGGCGTTGGTGAGGTTGTAGCGGGTTGCCCACTGGACGTCGTACACCTTGTCGCCCCAAGTGCTCTCTTTGTCTTCGCCAGCTTCTGTGCGCGCCGGACTATTCATCCAGCCGTCGAACTTCGCCTGGTTTTCGAATTCATAGATCGTCAGGTACGTCGGGCACGGCTGAGTCACCGTACCGACGTGATAGGTTTCTTGTGCCAACTTGAAGCGGGTAACTTTCTTGACGAAATCACCTTTCAACAACATGGGCACATGAATATCGTCGTACCACCGATTAAACTTCTCTTCCTGTTCCGCCGGGCAATTGATGCCCACCGTCCAAATCACTGTCTGGCCGCTCATCATTGAAACTCCCGCTGGACATTGCTGATTCAACAAACCGCCAGCAATACGCGATTTTTGGAAAAAGGACACCGCAGACCACTTCTCGATAAACAACGGAAGTGGCCCGGAGTTGTCATTGGCTTACTTGTTCCGGGTGAGCGCCTCGAAGAAACGGATGTTGCCTTGCTCGCGGTGGCTACGCAGCGTGTGGGTGGTCATCACCGGGTGCTGTTCGTAGGCCGGCTCTGGCACCAGCGGGTTGCCGGTCCAGGAAATCAGTCGGCATACGCGGCTGCTGATGCGCCAGCCCTTGTCGGTGCGCACCAGCACATCGTCGTACCAGCCACGGCCGACCCAGTCCGGGCCGCCCTGGGCGGAGTCGCGGGAGAGCAGCCAGTCGCCGTAGGTCAGGGCGTAGGCGGTGTCGCCTTCAACGTGAACGCAAGAGCCGGTCATGGTGTGCATGTGGTTGGTCAGTGTTTCGTGAAAGTCCTTGAAGGCGAACTTCAGCGCGCCCACCGACTTCCATACCGCGCCCGCCGGACCGAAGTCGGCATGGGCGTCTTCGGTGAAGACGTCGTCCAGCAGGTCCCAGGCGTGGCTATCAAGCGCGACGCCATAGAGGTTAATGACTTCAATGATTTCGGATTTATCTTGTGTGACGCTCATTTGAAAAGCTCCGGTCTGCCAGAGTAAGAAAAACGCACCCAGTCGACACTAGTACAGGGCCGTCGTTACTTGCAATATTCAATAACTTCGAGAATGTTGTCGAAGGGGTCCTTGAAGGTCAGGATCTTGAACTTGCCACCGGTTGGCGCAATAACCACTTGGGGTTCGCAGAGGAACACGATATCGCCACGCGCCTTGAGTTTCTGGTGAATCGCGTCGGTATCGTCCACGCCGAAGGCCATGCGGTTGATACCGGCGTGGTTCAGCGGCGCAGCCGGGTTCTTGTTGACCACGGTCTTTGGCTCGACAAATTCGATCAGGTCGATAACGGTGGCGTTTTCCTTGTCCTTGCCGACCAGGTGATCGGCATGGATTTCAATGATCTGGCCTGGGAAACCGAGAATTTCGCCCGGCGCTCTTTCACCGCGCAACTTGCCAATGGATTCCAGGCCAAGCACACCGCAATAGAACTCCAGTGCGGCATCGATATTGGCAACGGTGATACAGACGTGGAACAGACGATTGATATAGCGATCCATGGTAAAGCCTCTTTTTTTCAGGTTGTACTGCAAGTTGATGTAACGTTCCGGTTATTCCGCCAGCGTTTCTTTAACCAGCAGAAATGCCACCAGCGCGAGCAAGGCCGGCGCGGCCATGCACACCAGAATGAGGGGGACGCTGACGCCCGCGGCGAGCATGAACCCGGCAATGGCGGGGCCAACGATCGGGCCGACCCGGCCTATGGCGTAGATCACGCCCATGGCCGTCGAACGAAAACTCAAGGGATACAGCGAGCCGACATAGGGCAGGAGAATGCAGGTCGCGCCCATGGCCGCGAAGCCGGCGAAAAACATGCAGACCAAGGCGCCCAGCGGGTTCTGGATGACACCGATCAGTGAAATCGACACAAACAGAACCGGCATGTAGAGACAGAACACCGTGCGGTAGCCCATCCGGTCGGCCATCCATCCGGCCAGCGGGGTGGAGATGAAATTGCTGCAGGTGAACACCAGGATGAAGCTGATGCCGGTGGTCATCGAATAGCCGCGCTGGACCATCAGTTGCGCGATCCAGGTGGTCAGGGTGACGGCGATCATCATGATGCAGAGCATCCCGACGCCCAGGAACAGCGTGTTCCGTGCGTAGCCGCCCTGAAACAGGCTTTTCAGCGGCACCTTGGCGGCTGGAGCCTCGTTCAACACGTACTCGTCGCTATCGGCGAGGGCGAACCGAGGGTTGGCGTCTTGCAGAATCTGGCGGATGCGTGGGCGGTTGCCCTTCTTCACCAGGATCGACATCGATTCCGGCAGCCACACCGCCGCAACCGGCACCAGCAGAATCCCGACGAAGGTGCCGAGCAATATCGCGCGCCAGCCGAAGTTGCCGAGCAGCGCCATCGCCAACACGGCAGACACCAGCACGCCAACCGAGATGCCCGTATAGGACACACTCGACGCCATCGCCTTCCACTTGCCCGGTGTGTATTCGAACACCAGCGCCACGGCGATGGGCACAATGCCGGCCAGGCCGAAACCGGCGATGACACGGTAGAGGGCAAAGTCGACGATGCCCTGAGCCAGGCCGCAGGCGGCGGTGAAGGTGATGAACACCGCCAAGCCGATAAGCATCATCCGCTTGCGCCCGACGGCATCAGCCGCCACGCCGAACACGATAGCGCCAACCACGGCGCCCATATGCCCGACGCTGGCGAGGATCCCCGCCTCGGCCGGGCCCATCTTCATGTCCGCCATGATGGCCGGCAGCAAGGTGCCGAACAGCGCGCTGTCGATGCCGTCGAAGACGATCGCCAGGAAGCAGATCACTGCCACCCGCACGCTGAACGCGTTGAAGGTGCCACCTTCAATCACCTGGGTGACGTTCACTTGAGGTCTGCCGGCAATTGCCGCGGTGGTGAGATCAGTCATGGCATGCACTTCCCGAATACCAATTGTTCAGTCTGGACAGGAGTGTTCAAGGCCGGCTCGTCGGGCTGTACCTCGCTCACTTCGACGCACTCGGCCTGCGTGGCTGCGGGCAACAGAAAACGCGCCAGGGCCGGTATCAACACCAGAGCACCGAGCATGTTCCAGAGGAACATGAAGGCCAGCAGCAGCCCCATGTCGGCCTGGAACTTGATGCTGGAGAAGTGCCAGGTCGCTACCGCTGCCGCCAGCGTCACGCCGGTCAACAGCACTACCCGACCGGTGAATTGCAGCGCCGTGGCGTAGGCCTGTTTCAAGCTGGCGCCGGCGCGCATCCGGGCCAGGGTCACGCTCAGGACATACAGCGCGTAGTCAACGCCGATGCCCACGCCAAGGGCGATCACCGGCAGGGTCGCGACTTTCACGCCCATGCCCAGCACCACCATCAACGCCTCGGCCAGAACGGAGGTGAGCATCAGCGGCAGCATGGCCACCAGCACCGCGCGCCAGGAGCGGAAAGTGATGAAGCACAGCAGCGCCACCGCCCCGTAGACCAGGAACAGCATCTGGTACCAGGCCTTGTGCACGACGATGTTGGTGGTGGCGTCAATCCCCGCCGAGCCGGCCGCGAGCAGGAAGGTCGCGTCCTTGTCGTTGTTTTCCGCCGCAAAGCGCTCGACCCGGTCGACCACTTGCTGCAGCGTCTCGGCGCGGTGGTCGCGCAGGTAGGCGTACACCGTCAGCAGGTTGCACTCTTCGTTGTACAACTCGCGCGGCGCCCGGGCGGTGATGGTGTTGAGCATGCTCTGGTTGCCCGGCAGGTCGTACCACAGCGGGCTGCCTTCGTTCATGCCGACCATCAGGCGCCGTTGCAGGCGAGCGATCGACTGGGTCGACTCCACGCCCGGCAGGTCCATCAAGGCCCATTCGAGCTGGTCGACTCGGCGCAGCACGCCGTACTGGCTGCACGCGCCGTCGGGGGTCTTGACCATGACCGCGAACAGGTCGTTGCTGGCGCCGTAGTGGGTGGTCAGGTAGCTCACATCGCGGTTGTAGCGCGAGTCGGCCTGCAGTTCCGGCGCGCCGGGGTCGAGGTCGCCGACTTTCAGTTGGGTGCCGACCGCGATCCCCGCCACCGCCAGAACGGCCGCCACCGCGATGGCCAGCGTGGCCCGGCGGGTTTCGGTGAAGCGCACCAGCCAGACGAAGAACCCGTTGCTCTCCCCCGCCGCCGTGGCCGCTTCACTGCGCACAGCACGCTCGGCGGCTTTGCGGCTGACGCCGACGTAGCTCAACAGCACCGGCAGCAGGATCAGGTTGGAGATCACCAGGACCAGCACGCCCAGGCTGGCAGCGGTGGCCAGTTCGCGGATCACCGGGATATCGATCATCAGCAACACGGCGAAGCCCACGGCGTCAGCCAGCAGCGCAGTCAGGCCGGCCAGGAACAGGCGCCGGAAGGTGTAGCGTGCGGCAACGTAGCGGTGGGTACCGCGGCCGATGTCCTGGAGGATACCGTTCATTTTCTGCGCGCCATGGCTGATGCCGATCGCGAAAATCAGGAAAGGCACCAGCATCGAATACGGGTTCAGCGAATACCCCAGCAGCGGCAGCAGCCCCAGTTGCCAGAGCACGCCCGTCAGCGAAGTGATCACCACCAGCGCGGTGCTGATCGCGTCGCGGTTGTACAGGAACACCATCCCGGCACAAATGATCAGGGCGATGAAGAAGAACCCGATCACCTCCTGCATGCCATCCATGAGGTCGCCCGACAGCTTGGCAAAGCCGGTGATATGCAGGGCCACCTGGTCGCTGCCGAACCTGGCGCGCAGTTCTTCGAGTTGCGCGGACAGCGCCGCATAGTCCAGTGGCTGGCCGGACGCATCACGCTCCAGCAGCGGCACCTGCAACACCGTGGAGCCGCCATCGGCCGCGACCAACTGGCCAATCTCGCCGGAGCGCTGCACGTTCATGCGCAGCGCCTCGAGCTTGGCGGGCGAGCCGTCGTAATGGTCGGGAATCACCTGGCCACCGTCGAGGCCATCCTCGGTCACCGCAGTCCAGCGGACGTTGGGGGTCCACAGCGACTTCATGAACGGCCGGTCCACGCCCGGCAGCATGAACACCGCGTCGTTGATCTGGCGAAGGGTGTCGATATAGGCGGCGTTGTAGATGTTGCCCTGGCGCGCCTCGACGGCGATGCGGATCGAGTTGCCGAGGCCGGTGAGTTCTTTCTTGTTATCCAGGTAGTTGGTGATGTACGGGTGGTTGGTGGGAATCGTCTTCTCGAAACTGGCATTGAGCTTGAGGCTCAAGGCACTGATGCCGAGCATCACCGTAACCAGCACGCACAGCAGCAGCACCAGCTTGCGATGGTTGAAAACAGCACGTTCGAGTGCGGAACCCGAGCGCGGGTCGAAGTCTTCGAGCCGGCAAGCTGCGGGCTCGGGTGAGGTCACTGTAGTCATGGCGTAAGACTCGTTAGGGCGCGTCGCGTGATCATGGAAGTCGGTGTCGTCAGCCAAGCCGGGCAACCCCGGCAAGGCTGGTGGCAACCAGACCACCGTCGCTTGCTTCGACGAGGGAGGTCAGCGGGTCGCGCCGCGCAAGTGGCTGCTCGGCGAAACTGCCGCCACCGTCAGCGCTGACCAGCAATCGCCCGCCCTGCCCCAGTAACGCCACGCGGCCATCGTGCAGTTGCAGGGCCGAGAGGAGCGTCAACTGCGCGGGCAACTCGACCGGGGCAACCGCCAGGCTGTCCGGATCGATTCGGCACGCGGCGCCGAGCAACCCGGCGCAGACAAAACCACCCTTGCGCGTCGAGGTGACGGCGAACAAGGTGCGCCCGGCAGGTGAAGTCAGCGCCTGGAAGCTGGCACCGTCGTCGAGGCTGCGCATCAGCACGCCCTGCTCTCCGCTAATCACCCAGGTCTTGTCATGGCGGGCGACGGCGTAGAGGTGCATCCCCATGGGATTGACCAGCCGTTCCCGACAAGGCGTCCAGGTTTTGCCGCCATCGGTGGTGCTGGCGGCCAAACCGAAGGCACCGACGACCATGCCGTGCAGCGCGTCGGCAAAGCAGATCGACAGCAAGGGTTTGTCGGCACCGTCGGCCACCAGCCGCTCTGCCTCCGCAATATGGCGATCACGCCCGGAATCACTGGCAGGCAAGCCCCTGGCCTGAACCAGGGTTGCCTCGGCAAGCCCCACACCGTCGGTCTGCACAGCCCAGCTTTCGCCACCGTCGGTGGTGTGCAGCACCACACCGCTGTGACCGGCGATCCAACCCTGATGAGCATCGACGAAGCTCGCTGCGGTCAGCGTGACGCTGACCGGCACCTGTGCCTGGCGCCACTGACGACCACCGTCGTCAGACAGCACGACCAGCCCGCGCTCCCCCATGGCCACCAGCCGGTTACCGGCCGTAACCACCCGGGTCAACATGCCTTGTGCTGCTCGCGGGGTCATGCTGGCGGCTTGCTGCAAGGGGCCGCCCAGGATTGCCGAGCCCACTGTTACGGTGGTGGACGCCAGGACAGGCGCCAACAACGCCTGCAGCCCCACGCCCATCCCCAACAGCACTAGCGCCCGGCGCGAGCCGTCGATGCCTTCGTTATTGTTATTCATACTGCTTATCTCATCAGGGTTTGGTGTTCACGCTTGCTACCGCTTCAGCGCACGCCTTCTCCAGCCAGCGACTCAGGCGTGAAGAGGCGGTCCGGCATGGAGGCCTTGAGGTCCACCTGCTGGTTACGCGGGAAGTACGCGGATGCGAAGTAGCCACCACCGATGAGGTCGTAGGACATATAGCCCGCGACGATGGTGCCTGGCGCGGCCGGGAACACGGTCGGCAGGTTGTAGGTCACCTTCCACAGTTGCCCCTGGGCATCCCAGCGCTCGCCGGCGACAGCGATCCAGGTGTCTTCGTCGAGGTACACCCGCAGGCGCGGAATCACATGGCGCTGGCCGGCCTTGAGCGTGCCTTCCACAACCCAGACACGGTGCTGTTCGAAGCGCACGAAATCAGGGTTGACGGTTTGCGGCGACATCAACTTGTCGATCGATTCGGCCTGGTGGTAGCTGTTGGTGTTGTAGGGCACGTACATCTCTTTCTTGCCCACCAGCTTCCAGTCGTAGCGGCCGATAGACGAGGAATACACCTCGACCTCGTCGAAGTTGAGGATGCCGCCGGCTACCGGGCTCGGCACGTCGCAGCAGGTCAGCGGCAGGCGACGGACGCGGCGCTGGCCGGTCAGATAGACCCAGGTCTTGGAGTCCATGTCATTGATGTTCACGCGCTGCAGAAGAATCTCGCCGGCACGGATGGGCGGGCCCGAGGTGTCTACGCGGCGCACGACGATGTTGGAACCGGCGGCCTGCCATTTCTCCAGGTTGCTGTTCGGGTCGTAGTACGGGAACGAGCTTTTGGCCACGTTCTGCGACACCGGAATCACCTTGCCTTCGGGGGTGACCCGCGCCAGGCTCGGCGTGGTCTGGTAGCCGGGGCTGGTCCAGCGCAGCAGATGGTTCCAGATCGCCTCTTCGCCATTCTTCGGAATGGGGAACGGGACGCCGCCAAATGTGCCTTTCGGGTACGGCCCCAACTCGCCGCTGGGGTCCATGGTGGCCCGGGTGGCGTTGGCGAAGGTGTTGTCATACACCCACTGCGGCGCCGCGGCGGTGCGCCGGGTCGGGAACACCTGAACGTTGAAGCTCGGGAAGCGTTTCAACAGGCCCAGGGTGCCTTCGGTGAGCTTGTCCTTGTACTGCTCGGCGTTCTGTCCGGTGATGGTGATCAGCGGTTTGTCCTTGGCGAACAGGTCCGGAATCGCCGCCGAAGTCGCCGACGCGTCCACCGGGTAGCCGCCATCCCAGGCCGGGATCGAGCCGTCCTGGTTGCCGGCGCGCTCGGCGCCCAGCGGCGTCAGCGAAGATTTCAGCCGGGCCGCTTCTTCAGCCGATACAGCGGCGTGCACGGTGGGGGCTGCCATTGCGGCGCAGGCGAGCGCCAGCACGGTCATGCGGGTGAAAATGGTCATGGAATGTTCCCTTAGAAAGTGCGACGCAGCGACACGGAGACGAAATCCCGATCTTTCAGGGTTTGCTCGAAGGTGTAGGTGCTGTTGACGGCGGGATCAGTTGACGAATACGTGGCGGTGTTCTCGGCCCCGTAGTAGTGGGTGTAGGCCAGCGAGAAGTCCCATACCGTCAGGTAGTTGGCGGCCAGCGTGAAGGTCATGTCGCCACCGTCGTCGGGGCCCATGATCGCCACCGGCGACTTGCCGTGGTTGTAACCGACGGTGAAGGAAGGCGTCAGGTCCAGGCCGTCCAGCACGTTGCGCTGCGGGATTGAATACAGGGCGCGAACAGCCATCGCACGCCGATCCAGTTCCGGGTCCATGGCATTGCAGTTGCTGGTGCAACTGGTCAGCTGGTTGTACGCAACTTCCATCGAAAGGCTGGGCTCGCTGGACATGAAGTTGCGCGGCATGGTCCAGATCATCGACACGTTGGCATGGGCCGTGTTGCCGATGGCGTAAAACGCATGGTTGTTGTTGTCCGCCTGTTTGGTTCCCACCTCTTGCGGCAAGCTGGTCAACGGCGTATCGCGACGCACCGAGACTTCACCGGCGAAGTTGACCGAGTCCACGGTGGTGGTGGCACTGATGCCGTAGGCCTTGATGTCTTCCGGATAAACCCACTGGAAGGTCCCGAACCCGGCACCCGGAATCCCGGTGAAGCCTGCCCGGGAATACAGTACCGGCGTCTTGGCGTGGTAGCGGGTCGCATAAACGCCAAACTCCCACTCGCCCAACTGCGAGCGCAAGCCGAGGCCGTACTGGCCGCTGTCGCTGGCTTTGAGGTCCTGGCGGCGCGACAAGCCAACACCGGGCAGGCCCGGACCAAAGCGGATGCGCTCACCACCGTCACCGAAGAAGTCGTTGACCGAGAAGTAGCTGCCGGAGCCCGGAAGACGGGTCGCTTCCCAGTCGTACTGGTAGTAACCCATCACGGTCAGTTGCGGCGAGAACTGGATCTGGCCAGAGAACTGGCCGACCGGGCGGATGATTTCCTTGGTGGTCGAACCCGGGACCGACGCCGCCTTCACCGCATCGACCGGCGACTGGGTGCCGGCAATGGCGTTGGCGCCGAAGAACAGGCTTTCCCCCCACAGCACCGAGTGCTGCCCCAGGCGGCCGCTGACGCGTGCCGAGCCGATGTCGGCGCCACCGAACAGGAAGGCGTCGAGAATCTCGGCCTTCTTGCCGTGCAGCTCGGCCGTGTCATCGGTGAACTCGTTGTGGCGCGCCGACAGTGCGTTGGCGGTGGCAGGCGAGTCGTTGTCATTCTTGTGGTTGTAGACGTCGTCGTACCAGGCCGCACCGCTCACCCGGAAACCGAAATTGTCGCGGAACACCAGGTCCATCTCGGACAGCACGTCGAGGCGGTTGGAGATCAGGCGGCCAGCCTTGAAGTTGCGATCGCCGTCGTCGCCGTTGAGCGCCGCCGGGCCACCGCTACCGTCAGCCGGTGCCGGGGCGAATTGGGTCAGTCGGTCAGACGGGCTGTGAACCCGCAGGGCGGAGGAATATTTGATCGTGTTGTCCCAGCGCAGCTTGATGTCCGGGTTGCCGACATCGATGGCCGCAGCCAGTGAGTTGCCAGCCGCCAGCAGGCTGGTGGCGACCACCATGCAACGAAGGCTTTGGCGGTACACATCGTCTTGCGGCACTGCAAATCTTATTTTTATTATTTGCATGGTATTCACCTGGAGAGATTGTTTGACGCATTAACTTCTAACTACCGATATTCATTAACTCGCAGCAGCAGGCAGCCACAGCAACTTTCAGAAAGTTCCTCTTGGGTGGGGTGTGATATCCGGCGTTGGTTAATTACATGGGCAGTTGCAAGTTCAAACAACACAGACCCGTGGTCTCTGTGTGGGACCGAGTATAAGCAGGCACTTTCCGACACGAACAATGATTAATCCCGCTGGAGCGCAGCCGAATTTCTGATGGCAAGGATGGCGTTGGTCGAGTCGAGGATGGCGCGCACGAGCGCGCCCGCCCCCCCTGCAGGAGGCCCGGGAAGCGGCAGGAAATGATCAGCGGGATCAGCGTGAAACGAACAGGCTCAAGGCTGTTCGGCAGTACCCGCGCTCGCCAGGTGCATCGCCATTCTGTCGAACAGCAGCTTGACCCGGGTCAGCTCCAGGCGCGCGGCGGGCACCATGATTTTCACCCAGCGTTCGACCAGCGAAAACGGCTCCAGCACCGGCACCAGATGCCCGGCCTGCAACGCCTCAGCCACCACCGGCAGGGCCAGTTGCACAATGCCGTGGCCATCCCTTGCGGCGGTGCACAAATAGCCTTCGTCATTGGTGATCAGGACGGGGCGCACGTCCACCTCCACCCTGCCCTCAGGCGAGTTGAAGCACCAGATCGAACCGGCGATGGAGAACGTCAGGCAAGGGTGATCGACAAGATCGCGCGGGTGCCGCGGCGCCTCACAGCGCTCAAGGTACGCCGGGGCCGCGCACAGCAACCGGGGAAACGGCCGGATGACCTGTTCCACCACGTCGGCGTAGGCCATCTGGTCCATGCCCACCGAGATATCGAAGCCTTCTTCCGCCGGATTGCCGCCCCGATCCGAGGCGATGATCTCCAACTGCACCAGCGGGTTTTCGCTGCGAAAGGAGGTGAACAGTTCACCCAGGCCCTGGCGGATCAGAACGGCCGGAGCCTTGACCCTGATCGGTCCCTCGATGGCGCCAGGGCTGAGGATCGCCCCGCTGGCCATGTCCTGGTAGGCGCGCAGCAGGTGCCGCGCGTGGGTCAGGTAGCTTTGCCCGGTATCGGTCAGCGTCAGGCGCCGGGTCGAGCGGTCGAAGAAGGTCGTCTTGAAATCCCACTCCAGCTCATCGACGCGTTTCATGATGACCGAGGGCGAGGTGTGCAGCGTGCGCGCGGCAGCCGAGAAATTGCCGGTATCGGCGGTAACGACCAAAGCCTTCAACTTCAACAGCATGTCCATGGCGCAGCGCTCGGATTCAAAGGTTGAGTTCAGACTCAACGGCGCGACGGATTTCGGCTTTCGACCACAGGCGATCATGGTGCGCCTGGCATCCTGGCCCCAATGAACCGATGCCGTTGAGCACACACCAGTGCTCAAGGTAGAAAAGCGCAAAATCCGCGATGCTCAGGTGGTCGAAGAGCCAGTCCTTGCCGTTGATCTGTCGTTCTGCCCGGTCGAGCCCGGCCTGGAAAATCTTCAGGCCCTGGGCTTTGACCGCCGGGTGGTCTGCTTCGCTCGGCGCGAACTTCTCCGGCCGGCGAGCGCGAGTGTAGCCTTGCATGTGCACGGTAGATACCAGGTATTCGGCCATTTCCAGTACGCGAATCTCGCCTTCGATATCCGTCGGAATCAAATTCCGCTCCGGGTTCGTGCGCGCCAGATACAGCGCGATCACCGGGAACTCGGTGAGCAGCGAGCCGTCATCGCGGATCAGCGCGGGGACTTTGCCCTTTGGATTGATCCGGGTGTACGCCTCGAATTCCGGGGTGCCTGGCCGAGCGGCCTTTTCGATTTCGAACGGCTTGCCGATTTCCGCGAGCAAGGCATGGATGCCGATCTGGCAGGCGCCGGGAAGAAAATACAGTTTCATGGTTCACTCCATAAACAAGAGAGACGGGCCGTAATGGTCACTAGACGATGAAGGTTTCCAGCACGCCGATGCCCTGCACGCCGGCTTCCACGTAGTCGCCAGGCTTGAGGTACCAGGCCTGCGGATCGGGCTTGTGGTGCAAGGCCACGCCCTCCGGCGTACCGGTGCTGATCAGGTCGCCGGGCACCAGGCCGAAGCGTGACCAGAAGGCGACCAGGTGCGGAAAATCGAAGATCAGGTCGCGGCAATCGGACTGCTGGCGAAGCTCGCCGTTGACCTTCAGCCACAGCACCAGCGCGGTGGGGTCCGGCACCTCGTCGGCGGTGAGGATGTACGGGCCGATCGGGCCGAAACCGGGGTAGTTCTTGCCGAGCATGATCATGCCGTTCTGCATCTCGCGCAGTTGGCACTCCCGCGCGGACAGGTCGTTGAAAATCGTGTAGCCGAAGATGGCGCTGGCAGGATCGATATCGCTCTGGGCATCGATGGCCTTGCCCAGCACCAGGGCAATCTCGACCTCGTAGTCCAGGCTCTGCACATCGGCAGGCCGCTTGACCTGGCTCTTGTGCGGAACCAGCGTGCGCCCGAGCTTGATAAAGCCGGTGGGAAAGTCACTGTGCAGTTTGCTGGCACTGTTGCCTTGCTTCGACTCCAGCAGGTGCCGCCCGAAGTTGCGCCCCGCGCAGAACATCGACTTCTCGGGAACGGGCGTCAGCCAGTCGACGGTGTCCGGGTCGTCGATCCAGAGCGGGTCCTGGCGCGTCTCGGCCCAAGCGAGCAGTTCGCGGGTGGCGTCCATTGCCGCTGCGCCGCCCTCGATCAAGCCCATGACCGAACCCGGCGTCGCCGCGCCGCCTCGTACCGCGGCGGCCTTGGCAACATCCACCAGCAACTCGAGGCCCGAGGCTCTGGAAACGATACCGAGCCGCTCGGCCCCGTCCATGGAGCGGTAGCGTGCGATTTTCATGAGACAAGCCGAGCCAGCAGGTGCTTCAGCAGTTGCACCTCGCTGGGGTCCAGATCGCCTTGAACATCGGCTTCGCTCGACTTGCGAATGGCGATCAGCTCCAGCACCGCAGCACGCCCTGCCGGGGTCAGCCGAACAGCGACCTGGCCGTCGTCGCTATCGACTTCGTGCAGCAGGCCACGGCCGATCAGCTTCTGCACGATGGCGGCGGAAACACCCTGGCCACGGACCTTCTCGCTGCGCGCGACGATCTCCGGCACACACAGCCCGTCTTCCCGGCCAATGATGCTCAGCACGGCATATTCCTCTGCCGTCCAGCGATTGTCTTCGAGCTTTTCGATGACTTTCTGCCGGGTCTGGAAGTAGGCATTGGAGACCTGGTAGAGCAGGTCGTCGGAGGACAGGTTGCTGAACTCATCCAGGGCATCAGAGCGGGCGGCCTGCTTGGGCAACAACATGCCATAGCGCCCGCCATGGAACACCAGCGGCTTGCGCGCGGAGTGACTGAATTCGACGATCTCGCCAACGAAGATGACGTGATCACCGCCCTCATACTGGTACGCCAGTTTGCAGGTAAAGCGCGCCATGCAGTCCTGCAACAGCGGAATACCGTCCGGCCCGCGCTCAGGCGCAAGCCCTTCGAAGCGGTCGATGCCTTTGCTGGCGAAGCGCCCGGAAAGCGCCTCCTGATCGGCCGAGAGGATATGAACGGCGAAATGCCCGCTGCTGCGGAAGGCATCCATGTTCAAGGAGGTCCGCGCCAGGCTCCAGAGCACCATCGGCGGGTCCAGCGATACCGAAGAGAAGCTGTTGGCGGTCAAGCCGATATCGACGTTGTCCGGCCCGGCGGTGGTGACGATGGTCACTCCGGTGGCGAATGAGCCGAACGCGTCGCGCAAGGCGCGGCCGTCGAAGCTGGCGCCGGCCTTGGCCGGGGCTGTCTGCACTGCTGTCTGTGTCGTCACGGTGATACTCCACTCTTGTTGTTATCGACGCTGCACGCCGCACGGGACCACCGCATAAGTGGCCCCTTGCTACGCTACTTCTTGGCGGCAGCCCTGACGCGGGCCTTTTCTGCCAGGTAGGTTTCAAGCGTCGACAGCGGTCCTCGCTCGTGGGCGAGCTGCTGGGTGGCGACGCCGCCGAACGCGGTGGTCTCGTTGAACCAGGCCTCTTGCGGTGGCAAGCCCCAGCGCAGCGACAGACCCGGCTTGCGCACGTCCCACGCAACGGGCTCAACCTCGATATCGATCAGCAGGTAGTGATCACAGAACAGCTCCACGCGATGACCATCTGGATCACGCAGGTACACGAACAACACCCCGGCCGGGCCATGACGGCCCGGACCACGCTCGACCACATCACCCATGCCCAGGTTGCCGGCGACATCGCAAGCCCGCAGGATGCTGTGGGAATCGGTCACGGTGTAGGCGAAATGGTGCAGACGCGGGCCCGGGTTTTCCAGGAACACGATGTCCTGGGTGCCCGGTTTGCGGAACATGAAGGTCGCGATCAGCTTTTCATCGAGGGCCATGTACTCGGAAATGCGGAAACCCATTTCTGCGTAGAAATCGGTTTGCTCCTGCACATTCGGCACCTGGATCTGGTAGTGGTCGAAGCGCATCGCCGCGCCGCCCTTGAAGTCCTGGAACTGGGTGTACAGGCGCGGCGTGGTCGGCATGGTGGCGCAGAGTTGCACCGGGGTGCCGGCCGGGTCGTTGACCAGCAGCGTGCGCCCCTGGTGCGGAACTTCGATCCAGCGCGCCGGCAGGCCCTTGTTGCGGTAGAAGTGCTCGGCCTTGTCCAGCTCTTCTTCGGTGTAGACGCGAAAGCCGATCGCTTCGGCCTCTGGCGTACCGTCGTGACGCTTGATCACCAGGCTGTGGTGGCACACCTCTTCCAGGCCGCGGAAATACAGGGTATCGGCATCGCGCTCGGTGAGGACCAGGCCAATGACCTGCTCGTAGAAATCGCGGCTGGCTTCCAGGTCACGGGAGGTGATGATGGCGTGGCTGGAGCGGGTGACGTTGAATGGTGGGTAATAGACCGGTGTTGGCAATGGCATGGTAAGTCTCCTGGTGTCTGTTCAGAGCCGGGTGAAATCGGCTTCGTTGCTTAACTCAAGGGGGCCAGTCAACCGGCCGGTCATGTTGTACCAACCGATATTGAACAGCAGCGCCACGCTCTGCTTGGGGCCAAGGCGGTGGAAAACCCCTTCCCAGACCGAAGTGGCGACCTGCGCCGGCGCACGGGTCGCATCCCGCGCCAGGCGCAGTACGGCTTTCTCCAGTTCGGAAAACAGCGGGCTCTTTTCGAAGTCCCACAGGGCGAGCATCTGTTCCTTGCTCACGCCTTCCTTGATGGCGCGGTTCCAGTGGGGATCGTGTTCGTAGTGGGTGCCCATGGTCTGGCACGCCATCACGATGGCCATTTCACGCAGTCGAGGGTCGAGGCCATAGCCTTGGCGGACGGCGTCGGCCATGGGGATGAAGACGTCGAGGATCTCCGGGCAGATGGCCAGGGTCCGGAAGATCTGGGCGTTGGGTGCATGGCCGCGCTTGGCCTGAAGCAGGGCAAATGCTTCGGGCTCTTCGGCCGGGGTCGGCAGGTGAATACGGGGCATGTGGAACTCCGCACGTTGTTCTTGTTGTTTTTCCAATGCCGCAGCCTGGCTGCGGCATCCCGGGCATTACGTCGACTTATCTGCCGTTGATGCGCTGGTCCCATTCGCCATTGCGATCGAGGAACGCCCAGACGCGGTCTTGCGCCTCGCGTGCGCCCGGATAGCGCTCGCCGCGCATCTGGGCATTGCGCCATGGGTCGCCAGAGAAGAATTTTTCGTAGAGGTTCTGCCGCCCGGCGAAGGACGAGCAGGACGCATCCCAGGCCAGCCGCAACAGCTCCATCTTGCGCTCGGCGGGAATGTCGGCACCGGCGCAGTAACGGTCGATGATCGGGCCGTTTTCGCTGCGAAGGTCTTCGACGGTCGGCGCGACGACCACGTTGCCCGCACCGAGAAGCTGAAGGATTTCCAGCGCACGGGCATGCATCGCCGGGTACTGCGCACGGATTACGTTGAGCGGCTGCTCGTAGGGCACGACGGTGTCGCCCGGGCCTTTGATGCAGTCGATTTCCGCCACGCGGATCAACGCACGCAGGGTCTCGACGTAGGCCACCAGTTCGGACAGTTGCACCATCACGTTCGGGAAGCGGCTGTGGTTCACCTCCGTCAGGTTGTAGGCGATGCCCAGCAGGAACTCCATCTTGGCCAGGGAGCGGGTGGCGGACTGGTGCGAACCGTGGGGACCGGAAGGCGACTTCATCGCCGACTCGACGGCCTTGATGCTGCGGTACATGAACACCCGCTCCCACGGGATGAACGCTTCGTCGAACCACAGCACGGCGTCCATCTCGTCCATCCGCGCGGTCAGCGGGTCATTGGCGAAGTGGCCGTTGGTGGGGAAACCGGGACGGCAGATCATTTTCATCCCGGGGGTGTCGATGGCGCAGGCGAACCCGACTGCGTAGGCCTCGGCATCGTCCACCAGGGGGAATTTGGCGGCCGCCGGCATGATCAGCACTTCGTTGGCCAGAGGGCCCAAAGTAGCCACCGAGCGAGCCCCGGAGACGTAGATACCGGCATCGGATTCGCGCACCACGCGCATCACCATGTCACCGGGCTGTTCGAACATCTGCAGGCGTTTGTCGATATCCGGCGACACCAGCGAGTGGGTCAGCGCCAGGTCGTTCTCGCGGATGAATTCGTGGTAGTCGAGAATGTTGCGGCCAAATCGTTCGCCACCCGCCGCGAACAGTTCGTGGGCCGAGGCGTGAGCACTGACCATCACGTTGAGGAAGTCCGGGGTACGGCCCATCATCCCGCCTACGGCGTCCATCCAGGTCTTCATCATTTCGCGGCGCAGACGCAGATCGTCGGCGGAACGCGGCAGCATGAACGACCGGCCGACCCGCGCCCCGGAGGTTGGCGAGACGAAGGTCATCTTGTCCTGCTGGGCCGGGTCGCACTGGATGTCATACAGATCGGAGATGGACTGAACGGCGCCACGGAAACGACGATCGACCGTCACGTCCTTGATGCGCTCGCCGTCGATCCATACGGAACGACCATCGCGGAGCGAGTCGATATAGTCGGCACCGTTACGGACGCCTTTTCGTGCCCCACGCATGGCAATCGGATTTTTGTTGGTGTTGTAATCCATGGGTTTTGCTCCTGCATCAGCTACCGGGTTTCGAGCCTCAATGGTATTGAGCCGGGCCGGATTTAAGAATTTGTGATTTGGACCAGGAGCTGTTCCAAAACGGAAAAGACACAGCCCCAAGCGTCCGCAATCGCCGCTGGATTCAGAGACCGAATTCAACAGCCAGTGCGAGGATGCGTTGCGCACGAGCCATCACCGGCGCATCGATCATCCGCCCGTCGAGCACCACCACCCCACCGCCCGCCGCTTGCGCCAGACGGCTGACGGATTGCGCCCAGGCGATGTCCACCGCCGAGGGGGTAAAGGCCGCAGCGGCCGTGGTCACCTGGCTCGGGTGGATCAGCAACTGACCGCTGAAACCGTGTTGGCGCGCACGCCTGGCGTAGCGATCCAGGCCTGCGGCGTCGCCGATCGCCGTGAACACCCCATCGACCGGGGCAGGCAAACCCGCCCGCTGGCTGGCGAGCACCAGCAGTGCGCGCCAGGGCAGGAACACCAGTTCGTCGGGATCTGATTCGTCCGGAATCAGATCAAGCTCCACGGCCAGGTCCAGCTTGCCGAACGTCAGACGGGCGCAGCCCGGGGCTTCGGCCACCTGCGCCAGGGCATCGATGCCGAGTGCGGTCTCGACGATGCACAACACCGGTTTGCCACTGGTGTCATGGACGTGCTCCACCTGCTCGGCGCTTTCCGCCTTGGGCAGCATCACCCCGGCGACGCCAGGGTGGCGGCAGGTCTGCAAATCCTCCTCGTGCCATTGGGTACCGGCAGCATTGACCCTGACGGTGACGCGCTCATCGCGGTTGGCATCGAGCCACGCCAGCAAGGCCAGGCGTGCGGCCGGTTTTTCAGCGGGTGCAACGGCGTCTTCGAAGTCGACGATGATCACGTCCGCCCCGCTAGCCAGGGCCTTGCCGATGCGCTCAGGGCGGTTGGCCGGGACGAACAGGAAGGTCCGCGCCCGCCCGAGGTTCAATTGCCGGGTCGCCATCACACCACCTTCCTTTCGCGCAGGTCGGCGGCGCTGTCCGCATAGCCCAGTTCATGCAGGATCGCCGTCGTGTGTTCACCCAGCGCCGGCACCGGTCCCATGCGCGCGGGATGGTCGCCACCCATGCCCGGTGGTTGCAGCGCGGGCACAGGCCCGGCCGGCGTATCCACCTGGGTCCAGCGCTGGCGGGCCTCAAGCTGCGGGTGCTTCCACAGGTCAGCCATGGTGCTGACATTGGCATTGGCGATATCGGCGCCATCCAGCCGCGCCATGACCTCGTCGGCGGTCAGGTCGGCGAAGGTGTCCTCGATCAGGGCACGCACCAGCTCGCGGTTGGCGGTGCGCCGGGCATTGCTGGAAAACCGTTCGTCACTGGCAATCGCGGCGTCGCCCAGTACCTTGTCGCAGAACAACGCCCACTCGCGTTCGTTCTGCAGGCCCAGCATCACCGTGCGGCCATCGCCGGCGCGGAATGGCCCGTAGGGATAGATCGTCGCGTGCGAGGCACCGGTGCGCCGCGGCGGCTCCTGGCCCTGGTAGGCGTAGTACATCGGAAAGTTCATCCACTCGACCATCGCGTCGATCATCGCGATCTCGATGCGCCGGCCCCGCCCGGTTTTGCCGCGCTCGATCAGCGCGCCGAGAATATTGGTGTAGGCGTACATGCCGGCGGCGATGTCGGCAATCGAGATGCCGGCCTTGACCGGTTCATCCGGCGTGCCGGTGATCGACAGAAAACCCGCCTCGCTCTGGATCAACAGGTCGTAGGCCTTTTTGTGGGTGTACGGCCCGCCCTCGCCGTAACCGGAGATATCGCAGACGATCAGTTGCGGATGAGTCGGTGCCAACGCCTCGAACGACAGCCCCATGCGCGCCGCAGCGCCGGGGGCGAGGTTCTGCACCAGCACATCGGCGTCGGCCAGCAACGTCATCAGGATATCCATGGCCTCGGGCTGCTTGAGGTCCAGGGTCAGGCTTTCCTTGGAGCGGTTGACCCAGACGAAATGCGAGGCCAGGCCCTCGACGCGGTCGTCATAGGCGCGGGCGAAGTCGCCGCTGCCGGGGCGTTCGACCTTGATCACGCGGGCGCCCAGATCGGCCAGGTGGCGCGTGGCCAACGGTGCGGCGATGGCGTGTTCGAGCGACACCACGGTGACGCCTTCTAGCGCAAGAGGCGGTTTTTCGGTAGCCATGGCAGCTTCCTCAGAAAGAACGCGGCAGCCCGAGCAGGTGCTCGGCGACGTAGGCGTAGATCAGGTTGGTGGAGATCGGCGCGACCTGATAAAGGCGGGTCTCGCGGAACTTGCGCTCGATGTCGTATTCGTTGGCGAAGCCGAAGCCGCCGTGGGTCTGCAGGCAAACGTTGGCAGCTTCCCAGGAGGCTTTCGCCGCCAGGTACTTGGCCATGTTGGCCTGGGCACCGCAGGGCTGATTGGCATCGAACAACTGGCAGGCCTTGAAGCGCATCAGGTTGGCGGCTTCGATCTCGATGAAGGCATCGGCAATCGGGAACTGCACCCCCTGGTTCTGTCCGATCGGACGGTCGAACACCACGCGCTCGTTGGCGTACTTCACCGCGCGCTCCATGAACCAGTAACCGTCGCCGATGCATTCAGCGGCAATCAGCGTGCGCTCGGCATTGAGCCCGTCGAGGATGTACTTGAAGCCCTTGCCCTCCTCGCCGATCAGGTTCTCTTCGGGAATCTCCAGGCTGTCGAAGAACAGCTCGTTGGTCTCGTGGTTGACCATGTTGGGGATCGGCTGCACGGTGAGGCCCTTGCCGATCGCGTCCTTGAGGTCGACGATGAAAATCGACATGCCCTCGGATTTCTTCTTCACCTCAGTGAGCGGCGTGGTCCGCGCCAGCAGGATCATCAGGTCGGAGTGCTGCACCCGCGAGATCCAGACTTTCTGGCCACTGACGACGTAGCGCCCGTCCTTCTTCACCGCGTTGGTCTTGATCTTGGTGGTGTCGGTACCGGTCGTGGGCTCGGTCACCGCCATCGACTGGATACGCAACTCCCCCGCCGCGATCTTCGGCAGGTATTTCTCCTTCTGCGCCCGGCTGCCGTTACGCAGCAGCGTGCTCATGTTGTACATCTGCCCGTGTACCGCGCCGGAGTTGCCGCCCGAGCGGTTGATCTCTTCCATGATCACCGACGCTTCGGTCAGGCCCAGGCCGGAACCGCCGTACTCTTCGGGGATCATCGCGGCGAGCCAGCCGGCGCCGATCAGCGCATCGACAAAGGCTTCCGGGTAGTCGCGCTGTTCGTCGATCTTGCGAAAGTACTCGTCCGGAAACTCGCGGCACAGGGCGCGTACGGCGTCACGGATTTCCTGATGTTCGTCGGGGGCATAGAGCATGGTCATGGTGGTTTCCTGTCGTGTTTTGAGGGATCGCGGCAAGGCGAAGCCCTTGGCGCTCCTGTACAGGGCGCCGGCTTGAAATTCGGGGTGGGTTTGGCGGATCAGTCGAAGCTGAGGTCAGCCTTCATCGAAAGGCGGCCATCGCAGTCGGTCCACAATGCTGCGCTGTCCGGGCCGGTGAGTTCACCGCACAGATCGAACGCCGTGGTCGCGAACAGCGGGCCGACCGCCCTGAACGCAAACTGGCGCACGCGCTTGGCGGGATGGGCGGCGCGGAACGCTTCGAGCAGCAGGGTGGCGGCCAGCGGACCATGCACGACCAGGCCGGGATAGCCTTCTTCCGCGGTCGTATAGGGCTGGTCGTAGTGGATGCGATGGCCGTTGAACGTCAGCGCCGAATAGCGGAACAGCAACACCGGATCGGGCTGGATACGCCCGCCAAACTCCGCGCAACCTTCGACCGGTGCCCCGGCAAGTGGCGTGGTGCCCACGGTCGGCTGGCGATAGACGATGTCTTGTTCTTCAACCAGGCACAGGCCGCGCTCGCCGGTGATCGAGTGCTCCACGGTGACAAACACCAGCTCGCCATTGCGCCCGCTCTTGCGCTCGCAGCGGGCGATACGCGAAGTCCGCTCGACCGCCTCGCCAACCCACAGAGGCTGAATGAACGTCAGGCGGCCGCCCGCCCACATGCGGTTGGGCAGTGCTATCGGCGGCAGGAAGCCGCCCCGCTGCGGGTGGCCATCGACACCGATTTCGCTGCGTCGGGCCTTGGGCGTGAAATACACCCAGTGCCACAGCGGCGGTAACTCGGCACCGGTTGCAAAGCCGTCGGGATCGAGGTCCAGTGTGGCGGCCAACGCCTGGGCAATGCGCTCATCGATACGATCGGTGCGCCGCTCCTCGCGGCCCAGCCATTGGGTCAGATTCAGCGCAGGTTGCTCGTCGCGAGTCGCTTCAGTGCAGCCATTCATGGTTGTCTCCTCCGTCGCGTGTCTTGTTATGCGTGATCCAGCCTTCAGCGCCGCGCAGCGGGCAGGTCGGTACACGTGCCATGGGCGACTTCCGCCGCCATGCCGACGGTCTCGCCGAGGGTCGGATGGGGGTGGATGGTCTTGCCGATATCCACGGCATCGGCGCCCATCTCGATGGCCAGGCACACCTCGCTGATCAGGTCGCCCGCCCCGGTGCCGACGATGCCGCCGCCCACCACACGGCGCGTCTCGGTGTCGAACAGCAACTTGGTGAAGCCTTCATCGCGGCCGTTGGCAATCGCCCGTCCTGACGCGGCCCACGGGAACACCGCCGTTTCAACGCTGAGGCCTTTGGCCTTGGCTTCCTGCTGGGTGATGCCGGCCCAGGCTACTTCCGGATTGGTGTAGGCAACGCCCGGAATCTGCAAGGCATCGAAGACGCTGCGTGCAAGGTCAGGGTTGTTTTGCGCCTCGCCTGCCGCCACTTCAGCAGCGACATGGCCCTCGTGAACCGCTTTGTGCGCCAGCATCGGTTGGCCAACGATGTCGCCAATCGCGAAGATATGCGGCACGTTGGTGCGCAGTTGCTTGTCCACGGCGATGAAGCCGCGCTCGCCGACGACGACACCCGCCTTGTCGGCATCGATCTGGTCGCCATTGGGCCTGCGTCCCACGGCCACCAGGACCAGGTCGTAGCACTGGGCTTGCGCGGGGGCCTTTTCACCTTCGAAGCTGACCCGGATGCCCTGCTCGGTCGCCTCGGCGCTGGCCGTGCGGGTGTTCAACATGACGTTGTCGAAACGGTGGCTGTTGTACTTTTCCCAGACCTTCACCAGATCGCGATCAGGCCCTTGCATCAGGCCGTCGAGCATTTCGACCACGTCGATACGCGCGCCCAGTGCCGAGTAGACCGTCGCCATCTCCAGCCCGATAATCCCGCCGCCCACCACCAGCATGCGCTTGGGCACGGCCCGCAGTTGCAGCGCCCCGGTGGAGTCGACGATGCGCGGATCGTCAGGCATGAACGGCAGCTTCACCGGCTGGCTGCCGGCGGCGATCACGCACTGCTTGAAGCGGATGACCCGCTTTTCGCCGGTCTGCTCACGGCCGGCGCCGGAAACAACTGCAACCTCAAGATGGTGTGGATCGAGGAAGCGCCCCACGCCACGCACCACCTCGACCTTGCGCGCCTTGGCCATGCCCGCGAGCCCGGAGGTGAGCTTGTTGACCACCGATTCCTTGTGCGCCCGCAGCTTGTCGAGATCGACGGCCGGATCGGCAAAGCCGACACCCAGGGCTTTTAGGTGGGGGACCTCCTCCATCACCGACGCGATATGCAGCAAGGCCTTGGAGGGAATGCAGCCGACATTCAGGCATACCCCGCCCAGCGAGGCATAGCGCTCGACCACGATGGTTTTCTGCCCAAGATCCGCCGAACGGAACGCGGCGGAGTAACCGCCGGGCCCGCCGCCGAGGACCAGCACATCGCATTCCAGGTCTGCCCCACCCGCACGGGCTGGCGACGGAGCCGCGACCGGCGCAAGCGGCGCGGCGCGTTGTTCGGTTTCCAGTATCAACAACAACGTGCCCTCGGCCACCTTGTCGCCGACCGCTATTCGCACGTCCTTGACCACACCGGCCGCCGACGCCGGCACATCCATCGTTGCCTTGTCGGACTCCAGCACACAGACCGGATCGTTGACGTTCAGCACATCGCCAACCTTGACCAACACCTCGATCACCGGCATGGCGGCCGCATCACCGATAGCCGGCATCAGTACTTCTATCACCTGACTCATGAGCAGCCCCTCAAAGCGTAATCCGACGAAAATCAGCCAGCAGAGCCGCCAGGTGCTGAAGGAAACGTGCCGCGGCAGCGCCATCCACCACGCGGTGATCCCAGGACAACGCCATCGGCAAGATCAGCCGCGGCGCAAAACCGCTGCCATCCCAGACCGGCTTCATTTGCGAGCGGGTGACTCCGAGAATGGCCACTTCCGGCGCGTTGATGATCGGGCTGAAGCCGGTGCCGCCAATGCCGCCGAGGCTGGAAACGGTAAAGGTGCCGCCGGTCATGTCGGCGGGGCCCAACTTGCCGTCGCGGGCTTTTCTAGCCAGCTCGCCGCATTCGACGGCGATCTGGCCAATGCCTTTCTGGTCGGCATCGCGAATCACCGGCACCACCAGCCCGTTCGGCGTGTCGGCCGCAAAACCGATGTGGTAGTAGTGCTTGAGCACCAGGACCGGCTCACCGTCTTCATTACCCAGTGAACTGTTGAACTGCGGGAAGGCTTTCAGCGTTGCGACCGCGGCCTTGATGAGGAACGCCAGCAAGGTGTACTTGATCGCCTCCTTGCCGCCTTCCGCGTTGAGCTGCACACGAAACGCTTCGAGCCCGGTGATGTCGGCCTCTTCGTTGTTGGTGACGTGGGGGATCATTACCCAGTTGCGCGCCAGGTTGGCGCCGGAGATCTTCTTGATCCGCGACAGCGCGACCTTCTCGATGGCGCCGAACCTGGAGAAGTCGACGTTCGGCCATGGCAACAGGTCGAGCCCGCTCCCGCCGCCGCTCGAACCCGAGGCAACAGCGCTTTCCAGGCGAACCAGAGCGTCCTTGATGAAGCGCTCGACATCCTCGCGCAGGATTCGCCCGCCCTTGCCGGTAGCCGCTACCCGCGTGACATCCACACCCAATTTGCGCGCATAACCGCGAACCGATGGACTGGCATGAGGCTTCACGCCGAGGGTGGTCACTGCCGGCGCAGGCACGGCGGCAACGGGCGCTACGGGCGCAGCGGGTATTGCGGCTACAGGTGCCGGCGCAGGCACAGCCGGGGCACTGCTTGCCGGCGCAACTGGCGCTTCATTTGCGGCCATCTGCAAGGTGAGCATGGCACTGCCCCTGGATACCCGATCACCCACCTTGAGGCTGATCGACACCACGGTGCCGGCAGCCGGGCTCGGTACGTCCATGGATGCCTTGTCCGACTCCAGGGTCAGCAAGGGGTCATCGAACGCCACGGTATCGCCCGGTTTCACCAATACATCGATCACCGGGAGGTCTTTGAAGTCCCCGATGTCAGGGACCTGAATTTCTCTGATTTCACTCATGACTAAACGCCGTCAGGAAAGGGGTCCGTTCCACCTGCATGGAACGGAGGGAGCGCTCATCGAGCGCATGCGAAGAGCGAAGCCGTCAGCAAGTCCACGGCGCCGGACGATCGCTCAAGCCGTAGCGCTCAACGGCCTCGGCCAACACCTGGCGCGGCAGCGTGCCGTCACGCACCAGCCCGTCCAGCGCGGCGAGCACCACCTGATGCCGATCCACTTCGAAGAAGCGGCGCAGGGCGGCGCGGGTATCGCTACGGCCAAAACCGTCGGTGCCCAACACGACGAAGCGCGCATCGACGTAACCGGCGATCAGTTGCGGCCAGGCGCGCACATAGTCGGTGGCCGCAACCACCGGGGCGTTGCCAGCGAGGGAGGCACACAGGTGGCTGACCTGCTCGGGTTCAGCGGGGTTGAGCCGGTTGTGCCGCTCGACGCTCCGCGCTTCACGGGCCAGCTCGCTGAAACTGGTCACGCTCCACACCTCGCTGGACACCTGCCAGTCCGTCGCCAGCAACTCGGCGGCGGCGATCACTTCACGCAGGATCGTGCCGCTGCCCAGTAGCCGCACAATGCCGCGCGACGACGCTGCGTCGGTCGTTGCACAGCGGTACATGCCGCGAATGACCTGATCCTCGACGCCCGCCGGTAGCGAAGGCTGGGCGTAGTTTTCGTTCATCACGGTGATGTAGTAGAACTCGTCGACACCGCGCTCCATCATCTGGCGCATGCCGTGGTCGACGATCACCGCCAGCTCGCCGGCGAACGCCGGGTCATAGGCGCGGCAGTTGGGTACCGTGGCCGCCACCACATGACTGCTGCCGTCCTGGTGTTGCAGCCCTTCGCCGCCGAGGGTGGTCCGCCCGGCCGTTGCGCCCAGCAGGAAGCCGCGGGCACGCTGGTCGGCCGCGGCCCAGATCAGGTCGCCGACCCGCTGGAAACCGAACATCGAGTAGTAGATGTAGAACGGCAGCATCGGTTTGCCGTGGGCGCTGTAAGACGTCGCCGCCGCGACCCAGGAAGACAGGGCACCGGCCTCGGTAATGCCCTCCTCCAGCAACTGACCGTCCTTGGCTTCGCGGTAATACAGCATGGAACCCGCATCTTCCGGTTCGTACAGTTGCCCCTGCGGCGAGTAGATACCGATCTGGCGGAACAGGTTGGCCATGCCGAAGGTGCGTGCTTCGTCAGCAACGATCGGCACGATGCGTGGGCCCAGGGCCTTGTCCTTGAGCAGGCCGCCGAGCATGCGGACCACCGCCATGGTGGTGGACATTTCCTTGCCGTCGGCTTCGAAGGCAAACCGCGCGTAATCGGCCAGGGCCGGCACGGCGATCGGCTCATCGCCTTTCTGCCGCGCCGGCATGTAGCCGCCCAACGCCGTCCGGCGCGATTGCAGGTAGCGCATTTCCTGGCTGTCCTCGGCCGGGCGATAGAAGCGCAACTGCGCCACGTCGTCGTCCGACAACGGCAAGGCAAAGCGATCGCGGAACGCCTTGAGCGCATCGATATCCAGCTTCTTGGCCTGGTGCGAGGTCATCCGCGACTCGCCGGCGCCGCCCATGCCGTAGCCCTTCTTGGTTTTCGCCAGGATCACGGTCGGCCGGCCCTTGTGCGCCTTGGCCGCCGCGAACGCGGCATACAGCTTGCGGAAGTCGTGCCCGCCACGCTTGAGGGCATCGATGTCGGCATCGGACATGTGCGAGACCAGCGCCTGGATCTCCGGGTCCTGCTGGAAGAAGTGCAGCAGGTTGTAAGCGCCGTCCTTGGAACCGAGGGTCTGGTATTGGCCATCGACGGTTTGCGCGAAGCGTTGCAGCAGGGCGTTGTTACTGTCGCGGGCGAACAGCGGGTCCCAATCGGAGCCCCAGATCACCTTGATCACATTCCAGCCGGCGCCGGTAAATAGCGCCTCCAGTTCCTGGATGACCTGCCCGTTGCCGCGAACCGGCCCGTCCAGGCGCTGCAAGTTGCAGTTGACGATAAACGTGAGGTTATCGAGCTTTTCCCGGGCGGCCAGGGTGAGGCCGGCAATCGACTCTGGCTCATCCATTTCACCGTCACCGAATACGCCCCAGACATGGCGCTCGGCGGTATCGGCCAGGTTGCGGTTCTCGAGGTAGCGCATATAACGCGCCTGGTAAACCGCACTGATCGGGCCAATACCCATGGAGCCGGTCGGGAACTGCCAGAAGTCCGGCATCAACCATGGGTGCGGGTAGGAACTCAGTCCATTGCCGCTGACCTCTTGCCGATAGTTGGCCAATTGCTCTTGCGACAAGCGCCCTTCAAGAAACGCGCGGGCATAAACGCCGGGCGCCGAATGCGGTTGGTAAAACACCAGATCGCCGCCATGTTTCTCATCACGTGCGCGGAAAAAGTGGTTAAAGCCGACTTCGAATATTTCGGCGGCAGATGCATAACTTGCAATATGCCCGCCCAGGTCACCGTAGGCCTGGTTTGCGCGCACTACCATGGCCAATGCATTCCAACGGATTATCGAAGTAATCCGTTCCTCGACAGCAAGGTCACCGGGATAGGCGCCCTGTCTTTCAATCGGAATTGTGTTCCGGTAGGCCGAGTACGGGTGCACGTGCGAGGTAATGCCAAGTGCTCTTGCGTGTTGCTCTAATTGTTTAAGCAGGAACTGACCGCGCTCGGAACCGCCCTCGCGCACGACAGCCTCCAACGACTCCAGCCATTCCTGTGTTTCATTCCGGTCACTGTCCACAGACACTATTGATCCGGCCACGGCGTTATCGTTTAGCGAACTCATATCTGCCTCCACTCTTAGTGCGCTTAGCTTAGAGATAAACCGACAGAACTTGCCGCCGTACTAAGCTTCATCATTGCTGTTTCGGCATAGAATGCCGTCATGAATTCTTATGCGTCAGACTTGAACTTGAATGGCGTCAACCAGACAACTTTGAAGTTCCGTAACTTAGAGACTGGCCAACTTCAACTGGCAGTGCGAAAACCTCCAACGGCTGCGTTAAGTGCGCCACCCACCTGTTCCAGTCCGCGTACCGATGATTCCAGCAAGCCACTTGCAGCCGTACTTTGCTCAGCCACCAAACGCACTCGCTGCATGCTTTGACCGACCTGCTCAGCCACCGTGCTTTGCTGCTCGGCTGCCGCGGCGATCTGCTGACTCATCTGTTCCACGGTCGATACCGCTGCGGCAATTTCCTGCAGCGCACTGGACGCCTGGGCGGCCAGGACCACGCTTTCGCCCGTCAGCGCCTGGCTGCCGCGCAAGCGGCTGGCTGCCTGCTCGGCGACCGTGCGCAACTGCTGGATGATCGTGGCAATGTCATCGGTTGACGCCTGGGTGCGCCGCGCCAGGTTACGGACCTCGTCCGCGACCACCGCGAAGCCGCGACCATTTTCGCCGGCACGTGCTGCTTCTATCGCCGCGTTGAGCGCCAACAGGTTGGTCTGGCCGGCCAGGGCACTGATCACATCGAGAACCTTGCCGATCGCCGCGCTCTCATCCAGCAGCAAGCCCATGGCTTCGGAGCAGCCACTCATCTCACGTTCCAGGTGGTCGATCTTGGACGTCGCCTGGCGCACCAATTCCTCGCCTTTGCGCGCCTGGGTGTTGGCCTGTTCGACGGCATCGCGGGTCTGGCTGGTACTGCGCGCAACGTCTTGTGCGGTGGCGGCCATCTGCTGCATCGCGGTGGCGGCCAATTCCGTTTCTTCACACTGTGAGCCGACACCCTGACGCGTGCGATCGGTCACCTGCACCAGGCCATCAGCCGCCTGGTTCAGTTGCCCGACACCGTGACCGATACGGCCGATCAGCCCACGCAGGCTGTCGAGCATCATCCCGACGCTGCCGAGCAACTGGCCGAGCTCGTCCCGTCGCCCGTCGGCATCGATCTGGGCGCTGAGATCACCCGAGGCCACCCGTCGGGTCAGGTCAACGGCCTGGCGCAGCGGCTGCAGAATCAGGTGGCGAATCAGCAATCCGGCACCGGTACCCAAGCCCAATGCCAAGAGCATGATGGCCGCCAGCAGGAACGTTACCCGTTGGCTCATCGACTGCGAGGCTTGCACCTGAGCGGAGCGAACGTCTGCGAGCAATGCACTGACCTTTTGCGCCGCGCTCGTCATCGCCGCCTGACTGTCGCTGGCTTGCTCGCGACTCGCCGCGTAGCCATTGAACGCGGCACTGTATTCCGCCAGCGCCGCCCTTGCCTGGGCGAGCGAGTCGCGCTCCGCGCCTTCCAGGCGAAGCTCGAGGTTTTCCATATACGAGCGCAATTCGACGACCCGGGCCTCCCAGGCGTTATGCACCTCGGTACTGCCCTCCAGGGTGAAATAGAGCTCGCTGTCGCGCAGGTTCGCCAGCTTGTCGCGCAGGGTGGAAGCCTGCTCGAGTTGCAGCATGCGCACCGAATCCGCCGGCTGCGCCTGCGCGGAGAGCAGGTTGACGGCATCGAGTTGATCGAGCATCACCACGGTGAAGCGCTCGCCCACCACCTGGGCCAGTTGCTGCATGCGCAGGCGCGCTTCCCGCGCTTCCCGCTGGGCCTGGGCGTAACGCTGGAACTGGGTGAGGAAAATATTCGCCGCCTCGATGGCGTCGCCCTGGCCAGTTTGCGCCTGGGACTGCCCCAATTTCGCCACAAGCTCCCCGGTGAGGCTGGCAACCTTGCTCGCTTCGTCCTCCGCCAACTCCAGGCCGAACGCCTTGACCGCAACCTGTGCGCGCAACATCAAGGATTCCACCGCCGCGACGTCGTTCATCTTCTCGGCACGCGCTTCGAGCAAGCCGAAGGCATAGAACGCCGTGGCGGCAACACCCAAGGTCGATAACAGCACCACGCCAAAACCCAGCGACAGCTTGGCGCCGACCGACAGGTTGCCCAGCACCCGGGCAATCACTGAGGCCACCCGTTGCGCGGCACTGTTTGCGCGCAGGCAAAAGGGGTCAAGAACGGATAAGGCATGGAATACGGAGGCAAGCTGCGCATAGGGGATCTTCTTATTGTTCTTCGATTTTCGACGTTGGCGTCGATTGCAATCAAAGCCTATCCCGACTACGCGCGGCCCGGCCAATGGCCAATACTGATGGGGGCTAGCTGAACTGTTGATGGGCAAACCCCGAGCGTTATTTCAGTGCTTGATAGGCCTCGTATTCCTTGCGCACAAAGGCTTCGAAGCTGGTCGCTTCGCGGCCCAGCAGCCAACCAAGCACGTTCGGGTTACCGAGGAAATCGTGGTTGCTGTAGCGCTTCTCGATGGAGGCGCTCACCTGTGACTGGTGCGCGAAGGTGACGGGATCGCCTTCGCCAAAGCGGGCGCGGATAAAGGCGGCCATATCAATCCTTTCAACGCGAATCTCGCTACCGAGGACCTTCGTCAGCACCTGGCCTATGTCGTACGCCGTGAAGCGCCCAGGCCCCACCAACTCGTAGGTGGCCGCCAAATGGCGGGCTGGATCGGTGAGAACGCTGAACGCCACCTCGGTGACATCGTCCAGGTCCACCATCGACTGATAACGCTCCAATGCCCACGACAAGCGGAATACGTGCTCCTCGAAAACCGGTTTCAAGCGCGGCGGCAGCATGTAGTTGGCCGGTTGCAGAATGGTGAATTCGAGGCCGGAGGACAGTAGGTGTTCTTCGATATCGCGCTTGATTTCGTGCTGCACCAGATCGGTGGTGATGGCATGCAGGACCGAGCTGAAAACGAAGTGCCCGACCCCCGCCTCACGCGCCGCATCGATGATGTTGAAGCCCATCGCGCGCTCGGCCGGATGCAGCGTCGGACCGATGTGGTAGAGGCTTGAAACGCCCCGAACAGCCTCATGAATAAAGGCCGGGTCGGCAAGGTCACCCACCAGTACTTCCTGTACGCCCTGGTTGCGCAGCGCCTCGGCGGAGGCACTGCTGCGCACGCAGGCACGAACGCGATGACCGCCCGCCAACAAGCGGGGAACAAGCCGTTTGCCCTGGTTGCCATTGGCTGAGGTCACCAGGATGATCGGTCGGGTGTTCATGGTTGGGTTTCCCTATCAGAAGAACAGCGTGAGACTGGCTTGAAGGTTCAGCGCATCTTTGACATCCGGGCTGAAGGCCGGCTTTTCCACGTAGCTCAGCCCTGTCCGGAAGTAAGTCCCGGCGGCCACGCGCATGTTGTAAGCGAGGGTTGTCGAGCGGGAGTCGTCGGCGTTCGAGACATGCAACTGATCGAGTTTCTTGTTGGCGTCATCGCTGTAGCTGGTGTAGCCGTACTCCAGCATCAGCATGTCGAATGGGCGCGAGTCCAGCAGCCCTTTGGCGAACACCCGCACGCCGTAATACAGGTCGAAGAGGTTGCGATCTTCCGGCGCTGACATCCAGGTCAAGCCGGCATATAGCCCGCGCGAAGCGATGGCGCTGTCGAACTGATAGAACTGGTAATCGCCCAGTACATACGCGGCATAGTTGTCGTCGCTGCGCTCGTTACTCAGGAACTGCGTGTAGTCCGAGGTGTTGTAGATGTAACCCGCTCGCAACCAGGCATACGGGCGGCCCGGTTTGGCATCGCGCTTGTAGCCCAATTCATCGATATACAGCGGGCCGGTGTGCTCACCGTGCAGGTCGAGTTCGCCTAAATGGCGATCGATTTCTGGCCCCATCCCATCCGGGCTGATGCTGCGCTGGACACCGAACTTGTTATAGAAATTGCCCAGGTTCACCGTCACGTTGGCAGCCGGGCTGGAAACCGGCGCATGGCTCAAGCCCACTTGAAACGGAATAACGGCCTGCAGGCCCTGGGTGCCACCGACCAATGTGCCGCCGGTAAAGGGACCGATGAACTCCAGATCGTTGGGAAGCACGCCGATCTTGAGTTCGACCGCCTTGTTCCACAGGCTCTGGTAATAAGCGATGCGGGTGAAACTGAAGCGGGACGACGGATTCACCTCATCCCAACTGGAGTAATAACTGCCGACGCCGAAAATGAACTGCCCGTTATCCAGCCCTACCTGGCCGAGGTCATAAGTCAAACCCGCCATCAAGTTGGACGAATATGTTGGCCTTTCGCCGGCATAGGCCTGCGGCTTGTGGCGGTCATGAGAGAGGTAGTTGTTGGTAAACGTGCTCATGTTCAGAAGGCTGAACCCGATGCCATGCTCGGCCAGGTCAGAGCGCAGCCCGCCTGCGTCACCGACGATGCTCTCCGAGGGCGGAGGCAACTCGGTCAGTTGACCGCGCTCAACCAGGGCGTCGATTTTGGCGAACTGCTGTTTACGTTCGATGATATGGCCGAGCAAGGCGCTGTCGGGAGGCGGCGTATCGGCACGCGCATTCAAAGCCTGGGCTGCCCAGATGGCCACGGCCGCCGCGAGGGTTACACGAAGAAATTCAGGCGCACGCTTACGGTTCGGGGTCGAACCGGCAGGGTTGGATTGCATGGTCTTTCCTTTTATTTTTGTTTTTCAGCAGTAGCTCAGAGCAACGTCACGCAAGGTTCACAACTGCAACCGTTGGGGCCGGCTGCGGCGACTTGGCGGTCAGACAAAACATCCCGAACGCAATCACCGGCAGGATCGGGAAAATCATCAAGCCGACGTTGTATGCGCCACTTTTATCGAACGCCAGGCCGAGCACGATCGGGCCGAGGATGGCCCCCAGCAAGGTGACGGAAAACGCACAGCCAAAGATCCGCGCATAGGCCAGACGCCCAAAGCGGCGGGATATCAGATAACCCAGAATGTCGATCTCTGCGCCCTGCATCGCGCCAATCAGAAAACTGGCGGGCAGCGCCCACTTCAAGCCTTCCAGCAACAGCAGGAAACCCAGCAGTTGGCAGAGGAGGAAGACGCCGGTGACGGTGCGTGTGTGCAGATGGTCCAGCAACGCCCCACCCGCAAGACGACCAAACAGCGACCCGGCGGAAGCCGCCGCGACGATTCCGGCGATCTGAGGGCCACTGGCGCCCCAGTCCGAAAGCATCGCCGGCAGATGCACGTTGCACCCCACCGCGCCGAAAAGCACCACGGCAAATGCCAATGCATACAGCCAGAAGTCACGCGTGGCCATGGCGCTTCGCAGGGTCAAGCCTTGCTGGCTCGCCTCTACGTGCTCGCTGCGGCGCTCGGCCTCAGGGATCGGTCCCTTGTTGTCGCGAACAAACACCGCGAGGTTGACCAGGCCGATGGCCATCGCCACACCACCCGCCACCAGGAACGCCTCCCGCCAGCCGTGCAATTCGATACTTTGCGAAATGAGATAGGAGAAACCACCGGTGCCCACCGCCAGACCCGAAGAGGTGATGGCGAATGCCAGACCGAGGTGCTTGTCGAACCAACGCTGAGTCAGGAACAGGAATGCGGGGTAGCTGGCCAAATTACCCAAGGCTACACTCAGCGCCGTCATTGTGACGAAGGCGGAAAATGAGTGGGTCAGCGACAGACACATGTAGCTGCCACACCCCAGCAGCGTGCCAACCAGAGCAACCCGACGGGCGCCAAAGCGGTCAACCAGACAACCTGCCAGCGGCAGGACCAGCGCGTTACACACCGACGCGGTAGCAATGACGATGGAAAACTCGGTCCGCGACCAACCGAACTCACCGGTCACCGACTTCATGAACAGCCCAAGCGGGATCAGTAGAATCGCTGGCGACGCGATGCTCATCCCAAGAAAACAGCCAACCAATACGGACCAACGCTTCATGTCTTGTGACCTTTTTATTGTTGTGGCACGCGAACTTGACGGTTGAAGCGTAGGGTTTCGCAATCATAAACTCAATAGACGTTGATATATTTACGACCAATGCAAAAGGACACGCTGTGAAAGAGCCCACCACTCCCCCGCCACGCCGCGGTCGCCGCCCTGGCCCTGGCAGCACGCGCCAGGCTGTACTCGACGCGGCGCGCGAGCGTTTTTCCACCGATGGATTTGCTGCCACGACGATTCGCCTGGTGGCCGCCGATGCCAACGTCGACGTCTCGCAGGTGATGCAGTTTTTTGGCTCCAAGAACGACCTGTTCGCCGCAGTGATGCACATTCCCCAGGAGGCACTGGATCAGCTCGGCACGGTGTTCGAGGTCCGTGACGCTCAGCTTGGCGAGCGCGTTGTACGCACGTTTCTCAATGCCTGGGAGGGTGACGAGGCGCAATCGGCCCCGCTGATGGCCACACTCCGCGGTGCGGTGGTGAACGAACAGGCTCGCGAGCAACTGCGCGACTTCATTCAGTCCAGACTGCTGGCGGGTTTCCGTGAAGAACTCGGCCCGGATGCCTCGTTGCGGGCGGGTATCGCTTCGGCGTTGCTGGTGGGCGTGATCGTCAGCCGCCGGATCATCGGTGTACCGCTGTTGGTTGCAGCGCAGACCGAGGAACTGGTGTCGATCATCGGGCCGGCCATTCAGGAGATTCTGGTGCCGGGTGCGACCAGCCCCAACTAGGCTCTGTCTGAAATTCGGAGAAACCGGACTCCAGTACCGCGAGCGCTGAGATTTTGTAAGGTTTTCAGCCATCTATGGAAAGAAATCCTATGATGACTAAGCGATACGAACTTTCAGATGAAGCATGGGATGTGGTCGCGGATCTCTTCACCCCACCCCACACAAGGGGTAGGCCGCCATCAAGTGATCGCCTGATGCTCGATGGCGTGCTTTGGTTGTTGGGTTCAGGTGCTGCATGGCGGGACATGCCCGAGTGTTTCGCGCCTTGACGGACGGTTTATCACCGCTTCCGGGTTTGGCGGAACCGGGGAACATTTGATCAGATGCTCAAGCGACTACATCTCAAGCTCAACGATCAAGGGCTCATTGATCTGCAGACTTCGATGATAGATTCAACTGCTGTTCGTGCTACCCGCGCTTCATCAGGCGCAGGTAAAAAAGGGGGCCTGATGAACCCGCCGACCCTGCTCTAGGTCGCAGTCGCGGTGGCCTCCCCACCAAAATTCATATGCTCTGCGACGCCAACGGCGTGCCATTGCGCTTTCTTCTTTCTGGCGGTCAGGCCAGCGATATCAGCTACGCACAGCCATTACTGGACGACGTCTGCATCCCGACGAGCAAGAGTGAGAAGTGGATCAAGCACCAGGCGCACACCAGCGTGAAAGATCTGGAAGAGTCTATCGAGTACTACCTGACCACCCACAATGCCAACCCTCGACCCTTCCGCTGGTATCGAAAGGCCGAGGGCATCTTGGCGATGTGTTGGCCGGGCGGCCGAGGTATTGAATAGAAAAATATGAGCGTTATTTCTGAAACACCACACTAGGCTCTGTACGAAAAGAGATGTCGCAAACACCGCATGGAACAAGCCAGCGAGACCATGGCGGCATAGCCTTTCGCGAGCTTGTCGAAGCGCGTCACGATGCGTCGGTTGTCTTTCAGCCAGCCAAACATGCGCTCGATGATGTTGCGCTGTCGGTACTTGGGCCGATCAAACAGTCTGGGTAAGCCGGGCTTGGGTTTGCGTTTCATTGAGCGTAGCGGGATGACGGGCTGCATTCGATATTGGTCGCAGTAGCGGCGAAGCGCTTCGGCGTCATAGCCTTTGTCGGCAAGCAGCCATTTGCAGCGCTTGCGTGGGCGACCTCGTTGGCCTGATGGAATGCTGACGTCGTCCAGCAGTGGTTGGGCGTAACTAATGTCACTGGCTTGACCGCCAGAGAGGAGGAAGCGCAACGGTGTCCCGTTGGCGTCGCAGAGCATGTGGATTTTGGTTGTCAGGCCACCGCGACTGCGGCCTAGAGCGTGATCGGCAGGCTCGTCAGGCCCCCTTTTTTCCCGGCGCCAGAAGAGGCTCGGGTTGCACGTACTGCGGTTGAGTCGATCATCCAGGTTTGCACATCGATCAAGCCTTGCTCATTCAATCTCAGGTGCAAGCGTTTGAGCATCTGATCGAAGGTGCCCTGGTTTCGCCAACCCCGGAACCGTTGATACACCGTTGACCATGGGCCGAAGCGTTCCGGCATATCTCGCCACGCAGCGCCCGAACAGAGTACCCAGAGCACGCCATCGAGCATCAGGCGGTCGCTCAGGCGGGCCCCCCCCCGGCCATGGGTTCGGTGAAGAGATCAATAACCACAGCCCAAGCCTCATCCGAGAGTTCGTAACGCTTTGCCATCATAGGATTCCATTCCGTAGATGGCTGGAAACTCCACAAAACTTCAGCTTCCGAGGAGCGCCGATTGGGTTTCTCGGGATTTCGTACAGAACCTAGGTGAGCAGGGTGAGCAAGATGGGCCGTCTTCGATTACAGCCTGAAACGCTGGGTAGCGCTGACGAGCTACCTGGACGATGGCGCTGTGCCTATCGACAACAATCAGGTTGAGATCGAGATACGGCCATGGGCTCTCGGTCGCTCGAACTGGCTGTTTGCTAGATCCCTGTGCAGCAGTAAACGGGCTGCGGCAATCATGAGTTTGATCCAGTCGGCACGCATGAATGGGCATGATCCGTATGTCTATCTCAAGGATGTGCTGGCGCGGCTGCCAACGCAGCGGGCCAGCGAGATCGGCTACTGCTACCACATCAGTGGATGCCGGTCTGACTTACACAATTTGAGTTGGGTGGATGCTTACTGCCCGGGCAGTTCATGGTTACGTGCAGTCCCGGTCTGAAGGGCTGTTGTTTATCAGCGTGCGTGAAGTGTTGAAGCGCCTGTGTGACGAGCAGGTGCTCTTGCTCTATCCGGACAAGAGCTACCGGTTTACGCCGCAGGCCCGGGAGATCCTCAACGACTGGCTGAAGCGATGATTGGCGGGCCGCCAGCGTGGCCCGTCATTCGTCGGTGTCGGTTCACTGTTTGCTTTCTGCGCAGGGGCTGAATATCTCTCCGTACGATGCCGAGCTGACAATCGGCACCGGCGTACCACTCACATTCAAGGTCGACACGCTGTAATGGCGCCGATCTGTTTCACGTATGAAATTGCTTTCTGCTCCCGTGAGCATGGGCTGACCGTTGGCAAGCAACGTTTTAATGGCGCGGTTGCGGAACGCCGGGTTCTTTTTTGCGCCTGTATTGGTATAGGGAATAAGTGCAATCGCCTGGTTTTCAGTGAAGACATAAAACCAGTGGCCGTCGCTGTCCGAAATACAGCGGACATCTTGGGTTGTGAGGACACCATCCTGTTTGTAAGCCCCCTTGGCGTAATCGACCATGAGGAGCTTGTTCGCGGTCAGTACCCCAATACCAGGCGTAGCCTTGCAAAAGGCGATGCTACCGATTGGGAATAGGCAGTAGCTCATCGTGGCCGTGGCATCGATTTGCTGAAGTTTCAGATCGTGTTTGATTTGCTGTCTTGCTTCTGGCGTGTCGTGGGCAATACCTGCACAGGCACAAAGTGAGAGGGTTGCTGCTGCGAGCAGGGTGTGACGGAGCATGTTTCTTCCTTGAAGTGAATTGACTGTCGTGTGCAACCCCGAAATCCGGGTGCGGGATCGTCTCACATCCTCATCCCGACGAGTAAGTGACATGTTTGAATCGCCCCGGGTTTCGTAGACACCTCTTTGCCTTAAACTGAGGCCAATTAGGAGGTGCCATGAGCAACCCGCGTTACCCCGAAGAATTCAAAATCCAAGCGGTCAATCAAGTGACCGAAAAGAAGCTGCCTGTCGCTGATGTAGCGGCTCGTCTCGGCGTGTCGACGCATAGCCTCTATGCCTGGATAAAGCGCTACAGTAAACCTCAAGAAGAGCGGCAGCAGGATGATGATCAGCACGCTGAGCTGCGTCGTCTTCGAGCGGAACTCAAGCGGGTGACTGAAGAGCGAGACATATTAAAAAAGGCCGCCGCGTACCTTGCCAAGGAGTGCGGCTGAAGTACGCCTTTATCAAACAGCGCGCGGGCGACTATTCGATTCGACGGCTTTGCCTGACGCTGAAAGTCCATCCCAGCGGTTATTACGCCTGGCTGTCTGAGCCGCAATCTGCACGAGCTAAAGACGATCAGCGACTGCTGGGTTTGATCAAGCACTCATGGCTGGAGAGCGGCGGCGTTTATGGGTATCGAAAAATCCATGATGATCTGCGCGAGGTCGGAGAAGACTGTGGTCGCCATCGTGTGGCGAGGCTGATGCGTCTTGAAGGGCTGCGCTCTCAGACAGGGTATCGACGTCGCCCTGGAAAGTACGGGGGTAAGCCAGCGGTAGCCTCACCCAACTTGCTGAAGCGCCAGTTCGATGTCGTAGAACCCAACAGGGTTTGGGTCACCGACATCACCTACATTCGTACGTATGAAGGCTGGCTGTATTTGGCAGTGGTGCTGGATCTGTTTTCTCGTCAGGTCGTTGGCTGGTCAATGAAGTCGCAGATGACCAGTGATTTGGCCATTGATGCGTTATTGATGGCGGTTTGGAGGCGGAAACCGAAACAGGAGGTGATGGTTCACTCCGACCAGGGCAGCCAATACTGCAGCTCCGATTGGCGCAGCTTTTTGAAGGCGAACAATTTGGTTGCCAGCATGAGTCGTCGAGGCAACTGTCATGACAATGCCGTGGCCGAGAGCTTTTTCCAGCTTCTGAAACGGGAACGGATCAAGCGGAAAATCTACCCCACACGGGAAGGTGCACGTAGTGATGTGTTTGATACATCGAGATGTTCTACAACGCGAAACGTCGTCATGGTTTCAACAATCAGCTGTCGCCGGTAGAGTTTGAAAAGCGGGCAACCTGCGGTCGAGAGCACTGGAAGTGAATGCGGCGTCGGATGGTAAAGGCGCAGTTTTGCAGACAAGCATTCTCAGCCCCTGCTGAGACACCTCTCAGCAGAATCAAAGCTTTACAGAAATAACTGATTGATGACCTCTTCTCTCAACGCTAGATTGCGGCAAAAATCCCCGGTGGGGCAAAAAGTGGGGCAAAATTGGGAGGTGCTCAAAAACCACAAGGCATAAAAAAATCCAGTCACCGTTAAGTGACTGGATTTCTTGAGGTATTTTGGTCGGGACGGAGTGATTCGAACACTCGACCCCTTGCACCCCATGCAAGTGCGCTACCGGGCTGCGCTACGCCCCGACGATGCTCTCGATATTGCTGAGAACGTTGAAGAATCTACCTTAAGCTTTTGAATTTTGGAAGGATTATTTTTCACAACACCTTCCGCATTCAACTCAGGATTACTTCTTCAGAACCACCAGTACATCTTCCAGCTCGGCAATCATCTGCCGGATCAGTTGTTTGTATTGAGTGGTGTCGTCCTTGGCCTCATCACTGGACAGCCGCAAGCGCGCGCCGCCGATGGTGAAGCCCTGGTCGTACAGCAAGGCGCGGATCTGACGGATCATCAGCACATCCTGGCGCTGATAATAGCGACGGTTTCCACGGCGCTTGACCGGGTTGAGCTGAGGAAACTCCTGCTCCCAGTAACGCAGCACGTGCGGTTTTACCGCACAAAGCTCACTCACTTCACCAATGGTGAAGTAGCGTTTTCCCGGGATAGGCGGGAGTTCGTCGTTATGGCTTGGTTCCAGCATAAGCCTCAACCCGGGCCTTCAGTTTCTGCCCTGGACGAAAGGTGACGACGCGACGTGCAGTGATCGGGATTTCTTCACCCGTTTTCGGGTTGCGTCCCGGACGCTGGCGCTTGTCGCGCAGGTCGAAATTGCCGAAACCGGACAATTTGACCTGCTCGTTGTCTTCAAGAGCGTGCCTGATTTCCTCAAAGAACAGCTCGACCAATTCCTTGGCCTCTCGCTTGTTCAGGCCCAGCTCCTCGTACAGCCGTTCTGCCATCTCAGCTTTCGTCAGAGCACCCATCCGCTATTTCCTTAACGTGGTGTTCAACCTTTGTTCGAGCGAGGTGAGGATATTCTGGGTAGTGGCATTCACCTCATCGTCGTTAAGAGTGCGCGATGGATGCTGCCAGGTCAAGCCGACGGCCAGGCTTTTTCTATCAGGATCAATGCCTTTACCCTGATAGACATCAAACAGCCTGAGGTCCGTGAGCCACTCACCCGCGTTATCACGGATAACTTCCAGGACGGTGTTCGACGCCACATCACGACCTGCCACCAGGGCCAGGTCACGACGCACTTCCGGGAACTTGGACAGTTCGTGGAATTTCGGCAGGCGCCCTTCCACTACTTCATCCAGCACCAGTTCGAAGACGTAGACAGTACGGTCCAGGCCGAGAGTCTTGACCAGCTCAGGATGCAGCGCACCCAGATAACCCACTTCATGACCATTGCGCTCGATGCGTGCGGTCTGGCCAGGGTGCAGCGCAGGATGCTTGCCGGCAACGAAGGTGAAGTCACCCAACGAACCCGACGAGCTCAGCAGCGCTTCCACATCCGCTTTCACGTCGAAGAAATCGATGCCATCGCGACCATTTGCCCAACCTTCCGGCAGGCGACTACCGCACACCACACCTGCCAGCATCGGCTGCTGTTGCAGACCGTCGAGCTGACCAACGAAACGCAGACCGCTCTCGAACAGACGCACGCGATCCTGCTGGCGGTTCAGGTTGTGCTGCAACGCCTTGACCAGACCCGGCCACAGGGACGCACGCATGGCCGCCATGTCGTTGGAGATCGGGTTGGCCAGCAGCAGCGGCTCGACGCCAGGGCTGAAAAGTTCGAACAGCTTCGGATCGATGAAGCTATAGGTGATCGCTTCTTGATAGCCACGGGCAACCAACAGACGGCGCAAGATTGGCAGCTCGCTGCGGGACTCCGCGCGAGCCTGCGGAGCAAGACGCGCTTGCGGGTAGCGAACCGGCAGGCGGTTGTAACCGTACAGGCGACCCAGCTCTTCGATCAGGTCGACTTCCAGGCTGATATCAAAGCGGTGACTTGGCACTTCGACCTGCCACTGCCCTTCTCCGGCGGTGGTTTTCAGGCCCAGCGCGTTGAGCAGTTGCTCAACTTCAGCATCAGGCATTTCCATGCCCAGCATCTGGGTCACCCGCTCGGCACGCAGAGTGATCGGCGCAACCTGTGGCAGGTGCTGCTCGCTCAGTGTCTCGATGACCGGGCCGGCTTCACCACCGACGATTTCAAGCAGCAGGCCAGTCGCACGCTCCATGGCTTCGCGAGCCAGTTGCGAGTCAACGCCGCGCTCGTAACGGTGCGAGGCATCGGTGTGCAGGCCGTAGGAACGAGCCTTGCCAGCAACCGAAATCGGCTCGAAGAACGCACTTTCCAGGAAAATGTCATGCGTTGTAGCGGACACGCCGCTGTGCTCGCCACCCATCACACCCGCGATGGCCAGGGCACGGCTGTGGTCTGCGATGACCAGGGTGTCGGCACGCAAGGTGACTTCCTGACCATCCAGCAGAACCAGCTTCTCACCCTCTTCAGCCATGCGCACGCGAATGCCACCGTTGATTTCGGCGAGATCGAAAGCGTGCAGCGGCTGACCCAGCTCAAGCATCACGTAGTTGGTGATGTCGACAGCGGCGTCGATGCTGCGAACGTCGGCGCGACGCAGGCGTTCAACCATCCACAGCGGGGTCGGACGCGACAGGTCGACGTTGCGAATCACTCGCCCCAGGTAACGTGGGCAAGCGGCTGGCGCCAGCACGTCGACCGGACGGACCTCATCATGGACCGCCGCCACAACAGGAACGACTGGACGGGTGACCGGAGCGGCATACAGCGCGCCAACTTCACGTGCCAGACCCGCCAGGGAAAGACAATCGCCGCGGTTCGGGGTCAGGTCGACCTCGATGCTGGCGTCATCCAGGTCCAGGTATTCACGAATGTCCTGACCAACCGGAGCATCAGCCGCCAGTTCCAGCAAACCGTCATTGTCGTCGCTGATCTGCAGTTCGGAAGCCGAGCACAGCATGCCGTTGGACTCGACGCCGCGCAGTTTGGCCTTCTTGATCTTGAAGTCGCCAGGCAGTTCGGCGCCGATCATGGCGAACGGGATTTTCAGGCCTGGGCGCACGTTTGGTGCACCGCACACGACCTGGAAGGTTTCACTGCCGTTGCTCACCTGGCAAACGCGCAGCTTGTCGGCATCCGGGTGCTGCTCGGTGCTCAGCACCTCGCCCACCACGATACCGCTGAATTGGCCAGCGGCCGGAGTCACGCTGTCGACCTCAAGTCCGGCCATCGACAGGCGAGCTACCAGCTCGTCACGGGAAACCTGCGGGTTGACCCAACCGCGCAGCCATTTTTCACTGAATTTCATCCTGCTCTCCTGAAAGATTCGTTACGGGTGCGCGACCTAGCGAAATTGCGCAAGGAACCGCAAGTCGTTGTCGAAGAACAGGCGCAAATCGTTGACGCCGTAACGCAGCATGGCCAGGCGCTCGGCGCCCATGCCGAAGGCGAAGCCCGAGAACTCTTCGGGGTCGATGCCAGACATGCGCAGCACGTTCGGGTGAACCATGCCGCAACCCATGACTTCCAGCCAGCCCGTCTGCTTGCAGACGCGGCAGCCTTTGCCACTGCACATCACGCACTGGATATCGACTTCAGCCGAAGGCTCGGTGAAGGGGAAGAACGAAGGGCGGAAACGTACCGCCAGTTCTTTTTCGAAGAACACCCGCAGGAACTCTTCGATGGTGCCTTTGAGATCGGCGAAATTGATGTCGCGATCGACCAGCAGGCCTTCGACCTGGTGGAACATCGGCGAGTGTGTCAGGTCCGAGTCGCAACGATAGACGCGGCCCGGGCAGACGATACGAATTGGCGGCTGCGAGGACTCCATGGTCCGCACCTGCACCGGCGAGGTGTGGGTACGCAGCAGCATGTTCGCATTGAAATAGAAGGTGTCATGCATTGCCCGCGCCGGGTGGTGGCCGGGAATGTTGAGCGCTTCGAAGTTGTGATAGTCGTCTTCGACCTCAGGGCCTTCGGCAATGCCGTAGCCGATATGGGTGAAGAACTGCTCGATGCGCTCGAGGGTACGGGTGATCGGGTGCAAACCACCGGAGGTCTGGCCACGGCCCGGCAAGGTCACGTCAATGCACTCAGCCGCCAGGCGAGCGCTGAGCTCGGCTTCTTCGAAGGCGGTCTTGCGCGCATTGAGCACTTCGGTAACGCGTTCCTTGGCATCGTTGATCAGGGCGCCGACTTTCGGACGCTCTTCAGCAGGCAGGTTGCCCAGGGTCTTCATCACCTGGGTCAGCTCGCCTTTCTTGCCAAGGAATTGAACCCGGATCTGCTCCAGGGCATTGATGTCTTCGGCGCGCTCCACAGCCTCCAGGGCTTGAGAGACCAGCGCATCCAGGTTTTCCATGTACAGACTCCAGATACGAAATAGGGGAAGAGCTTACAGGCTCTTCCCCTATTTATGACGTTTAACATTCGCCGCCGGATTCAGCGGCGAATGATTGTCGTGGGTACTTAAGCCAGAACGGCTTTAGCTTTCTCGACAATCGCAGCAAACGCCGCTTTTTCGTTCACTGCCAGATCAGCCAGAACCTTACGGTCGATCTCGATGGACGCCTTTTTCAGACCGGCGATCAGACGGCTGTAGGACAGACCGTTGATACGAGCACCAGCGTTGATACGGGCGATCCACAGAGCGCGGAACTGACGTTTTTTCTGACGACGGTCGCGGTAGGCGTATTGGCCTGCCTTGATGACCGCTTGCTTGGCAACACGGAATACGCGCGAGCGTGCACCGTAGTAACCTTTAGCCAGTTTCAGAATTTTCTTGTGACGCTTACGAGCGATGACGCCACGCTTTACACGAGCCATGAGTAACTTCCTCTATCTTTGACCGAAATTAACGTACGCGCAGCATGCGCTCGACTTTTGCAACGTCCGACGGGTGCAGCAAGCTGCTACCACGCAGTTGACGTTTACGCTTGGTCGACATTTTGGTCAGGATGTGGCTCTTGAAAGCGTGCTTGTGCTTGAAGCCGGAAGCAGTTTTCAGGAAACGCTTCGCGGCACCGCTTTTGGTTTTCATTTTTGGCATGTTCGGATACTCCGCATTCAGTGGATAAACATAACCGCAAGGCCTGCCGTGCCCTGGTGGTTATTTCTTTTTCTTGGGGGCGATGACCATCATAAGTTGGCGTCCTTCCATCTTCGGATGCTGCTCAACGGTACCGTATTCGGCAAGGTCAACCTCGACCCGCTTCAACAGTTCCATGCCCAGCTCCTGGTGAGCCATCTCACGACCACGAAATCTCAAGGAAATCTTGGCCTTGTCCCCATCACTAAGGAAACGTACCAGGTTGCGTAGTTTTACCTGGTAATCCCCTTCTTCCGTCCCTGGACGAAACTTGATTTCTTTAATCTGAATCTGCTTCTGGTTTTTCTTGGCCTCGTTGGCTTGCTTCTTCTTCTCGAAGAGGTGCTTGCCGTAGTCCATGACCTTGCAGACGGGCGGTACCGCGTCTGCAGAAATTTCTACCAGATCCAGCTTCGCTTCTTCAGCGATACGAAGCGCTTCATCAATCGAGACGATGCCAATCTGCTCGCCGTCAGCACCAATTAACCGAACCTCGCGTGCCGAGATATTCTCGTTGATCGGGGCCTTCGGTGCAGTTCGTTTATCCTGTCTCATTTCACGCTTAATAGTAATTACTCCGAATCTTGGCGACCACGCCGGGAAACCGCTTGCGCAAGCAAGTCCGCGAACTGTGCGACGGGCATAGAGCCCAGGTCAGCACCTTCACGGGTACGCACAGCGACAGTTTGCGTTTCGACTTCCCGATCTCCGATAACCAAGAGATAGGGAACCTTGAGCAAGGTATGCTCGCGGATTTTAAAGCCGATCTTCTCATTTCTCAAGTCAGACTTGGCACGGAATCCGCTTTCAGTGAGGGTTTTTTCCACTTTTTGAGCGAATTCGGCCTGCTTGTCGGTGATGTTCATGATCACCGCCTGGGTTGGCGCGAGCCAAGCCGGGAACGCACCTTCATAGTGCTCGATGAGAATACCGACGAAGCGCTCGAACGAACCGAGAATGGCTCGGTGCAACATGACGGGATGTTTGCGACCGTTGTCTTCGGAAACGTACTCCGCGCCCAAGCGGATCGGCAGGTTGAAGTCCAGTTGCAGCGTACCGCACTGCCAGACCCGACCCAGGCAATCCTTGAGCGAGAACTCGATCTTCGGACCGTAGAAAGCACCTTCGCCCGGCTGCAGATCAAACGGCAGACCAGCGTTGTCCAGCGCGGCGGCCAGCGCAGCCTCGGCACGATCCCACAGCTCGTCGGAGCCAACACGTTTTTCCGGACGAGTGGACAGCTTGAGCTGAATGTCCTGGAAGCCGAAGTCGGAATAGACGTCCATCGTCAGCTTGATGAATGCCGCCGATTCGGTCTGCATCTGCTCTTCGGTGCAGAAAATATGCGCGTCATCCTGGGTAAAGCCACGCACGCGCATGATGCCATGCAGTGCACCCGAGGGCTCGTTACGGTGGCAAGCACCGAATTCGGCCAGGCGCAGCGGCAGCTCACGGTAGCTTTTCAGACCCTGGTTGAACACCTGCACGTGGCACGGGCAGTTCATCGGCTTGACCGCGTAATCGCGGTTTTCCGACTGAGTGGTGAACATGTTGTCGGCGTAGTTGGCCCAGTGACCGGACTTTTCCCACAGGCTGCGATCAACCACTTGCGGCGTCTTGATCTCCAGATAACCGTTTTCACGCTGGATCTGGCGCATGTACTGCTCCAGAACCTGGTACAGGGTCCAGCCGTTCGGGTGCCAGAACACCATGCCCGGCGCTTCTTCCTGGAGATGGAACAAGCCGAGGCGCTTGCCGATCTTGCGGTGATCGCGCTTTTCGGCTTCTTCAATACGCTGGATGTACGCCGCCAGCTGCTTCTTGTCCGCCCAGGCAGTGCCATAGACGCGCTGCAGCTGTTCGTTCTTGGCATCACCGCGCCAGTAGGCGCCAGACAGCTTGGTCAGCTTGAACGACTTGAGGAAGCGTGTATTCGGCACGTGCGGGCCACGGCACATGTCGACGTATTCTTCGTGGTAGTACAGGCCCATGGCCTGTTCATTCGGCATGTCCTCGACCAGGCGCAGCTTGTAGTCTTCGCCGCGAGCCTTGAACACTTCGATCACCTCGGCACGCGGGGTGACCCTCTTGATGACGTCGTAGTCGGTGTCGATCAACTGCTGCATACGCTGTTCGATCGCCGCCATATCTTCAGGCGTGAAGGGACGCTCGTACGCAATGTCGTAATAGAAGCCTTCGTCGATGACCGGACCGATCACCATTTTTGCCGTCGGGTACAACTGCTTGACCGCATGGCCGACCAGGTGGGCGCACGAGTGGCGAATGATTTCCAGCCCCTCTTCGTCCTTGGGCGTAATGATTTGCAGACGGGCATCGTGTTCGATCAGGTCGCACGCGTCGACCAGCTTGCCGTCGACCTTGCCGGCCACAGTAGCCTTGGCCAGACCGGCACCAATGGATGCGGCGACCTCAGCGACGGTAACCGCCTTGTCGAACGTACGTTGACTGCCATCGGGAAGAGTAATTACGGGCATGGCGCCTCCTCTCCTAGTGGTGACCCCTACCAAAGGTCACGTGGGTTGGGATGAGCCAGTACGCGATTCGCCCCTGTCTTTCCTGACGGAAAGCCTGCCTCACAGTGGCAGAAGTCGGATGCCTGCCAGGGGAAACGAACCAGAGTGACTGGAACAGAAATAAATGCGGGGCAAGCGTTCAGCTATCCCGCGCCCGGCATGCTAGCACAAGCATCAGCGCAGACGACGGACTGGACAGCCAACAAGCGGAAATATTTGGAAAAAGACCTCTGGAGTGAACTCCTGCGGATTTTTTCCGCTCAGAGTGACTGAAGCGACCTACTCTTCATGAGACCCGATTACCAAGGAGTGCCTGGTTATGCGATTTCAGACTCTTCTGGCCCTGGCTGCCGCCGGAGCCATGATGCTTCCTGTGGGGGCCAATGCCGGTTCGTGGCCCGCTGGCAAGAAAGGCGACTACATGGACCAATGCGTAGAGGCTGCTAAAGGGCAGGGAGTCAGCCTCACGCAAGCCGATCAGCACTGCAAATGTGGCGCAAATGCCATCGAGAAGAACTTTACCACCGAGGAAATCCTGCAACTGGATAGCAAGACTGGCGTGGACCCGCAATTGATCAGCCGCGCCCAAAACGCCGTGAAAACGGCATGCGCGCCGAAGTAATGAGGCCGATTCTTTCAAATATTTGCGCCAGATCAGCATTAGCTGAAGCTAAAAGTCACCACACGCTGAGAATTAGACTATGATGTCGGGGTGCACCCTGTGGCTCTCGGCGACACCGCACTACTGAAAAAAATCAAGATTCCTGGAGATACACCCATGTCCAATCGCCAAACCGGCACTGTCAAATGGTTCAACGATGAAAAAGGCTTCGGCTTCATCACTCCACAAGGTGGCGGCGACGACTTGTTCGTACACTTCAAGGCCATCGAAAGCGACGGCTTCAAGTCGCTGAAAGAAGGTCAGACCGTATCCTTCGTAGCCGAAAAAGGCCAGAAGGGCATGCAGGCTGCACAGGTTCGTCCAGAGTAATAACTCTGCCGAATTGAAAAACCCGTCGCTTGCGACGGGTTTTTTGTGTCCGCAATTCGGGATCAGCCGCAATTGACGCGAGCAATCACCCCTTTTTCATCAGCATGAAGGTTCAAGCGCTCGGAGCGGTACTCAAGCGTCACGGCATCGTCCGGCTTGAGCACGCGGGCCAACTGCGCGCCGCTCGCCTTGCGCGCCTGCTCCAGCAACTCGGCAGAAGCCGGCTTGCCCACGGCGAATGCTGCGCCACTGGCCTCACAACGACCGTCCAGATTAGGTGCAGCAGCAACTTCAGGCGCTTTCGACGCAGTGCCACCACTGCTGCAACCGACCAGAATGACGGCAGCCAGCAGGCTCACCAATGATGCACGCATGGGGAACATGAATCCTCCTTAGGGATACGGGAATGCTGCCGGATCCGACAGCACTTGATGCCAGTTGTTGCAAAGCGGGTCAGTCTGCCCGACTCGTTCTTGAAGGGGAAATGCCAATAGTGTCCGGATTTTGCGCCATGACAGCTCTCAGTACAGGTCGATGTAGTCGCTTGCGGGCTTAGGCCAGTTGTCCCGCAGCGCCTTGAATACCTGCTGAACCCAACGCTCGTCCTCCGCAGCCACACTTCCTACGCAACCCGATCCGGCGGACCAGGTTTCCAGACGAAACAACAGACCATCAAGTTGCGCGCCACCCACCACATTGGAGAGCCAGGCATGTCCGGCACGATCGACCCGCAGTTGATTGTGGATCGCGCCGTTGCCACTGGCGATCAATTGGCGCACCTGCTCCAGAGTGAACTGGTTCGGGTCGTTCAGGTCGATCTGCATAGTGCTTTCCTGCCAGCGAAAATACCGTTAGTTTGCCACGCCGCCATCGTTATGCCTAAGTCGCAGAGCCGCACGCGAGCGGACATGATTAACTGAAGGCTTGCGACCATGCCTTGCCGAAACGCCAGTGGCCCAGCGTTTCCCCCCTCAACAGTACGGGCCGTTTCGAGAACTCCATGACCAGCCACAGCATCGATGCCGACATCAAGGTGAAATGGCCCGAAGGCCAGAGCGCCTACAGCCCGGGCACAGCGGAAGAATTGACCCTCATTGCACTCGACCTGCTGGTCAAGGAAATGGGCAGCGACGCCGCCCGCAGGTTCGTCGACCAAGTGTTCGAACGCTACCGGCATGACACCGCTGCCGGGCACCCGTAACCCAGGTTACAAATTCCCGACCTCAGCCAGCGAAGGAATCGACGGTTGCGCGCCGGGACGAGTGACGGAAATCGCTGCGGCCCGCTGACCGAAGACAATCGCCTCGCGCTCGCTCCGCCCCTGCGCCAATGCCGCGGCAAAACCACCAACGAAGGTATCCCCCGCCGCTGTGGTATCCACCGCCGCCACGACCGGGGCGGGAAAATGCTCACTGCCCTCCCCGCTGACGAGCAGCGCACCCTGCGCCCCAAGAGTGACGATGACCTTGCCCGCGCCGAGCGCGATAAGGTGATCGGCCGCCGCTTGTGCCGACGGCAGGTCGTCTACCGGCAAGCCGGTCAACGCCGACGCCTCGCTTTCATTAGGAATCAGGTAGTCGATAGTGGCGAACCACTCCACCGGCAAGGGGCCTTTGACCGGAGCCGGATTGAGAATCACCGCCTTCCCCAATGCACGCCCGCGCGCCAGCACATACTCAACCGTCTGCGGCGGGACCTCCATCTGGCAAACAATCACCTCAGCGTCGCGTAATAAAGCCTCGAAACGCTGGACCGAGGCCGGCAGCAGCCGGCCATTGCCCCCAGCGATAACAACAATGGTGTTCTGGCTGGCCGCATCCACCATGATCAGGGCAACACCACTGGACACACCGGCCGCCACCTCCACCGCCAGACAGTCAATGCCCTCCGTCAGCAACGCACCGCGCAACTGTTGGCCATAGGCATCGTCACCAACACAACCGACCATCGCCACCGACGCACCCAGCCGCGCCGCCGCTACCGCCTGATTGGCGCCCTTGCCGCCTGGCACCGTCTCGAACGACTCCCCCGCCAGCGTCTCGCCCGCTCGCGGCAGGCGCTCAGCACGCGTGACCAGATCCATGTTGAGACTTCCGACCACTACTACCTTCGCGTGCATGACAAGCCCTCAACCACTGAACAAGTCCGGACTCGGCCCGGTCGACTCGCGCAGAACGATTTTCGGCGCAATGATGCGCTGCTCCAATGCCGCAGAACCCGACCCAACAATACGCCGCAGCAGTAACGCCGCAGCCATTTCCCCCAGCTCGCGAATGGACTGCCCGACAGTGGTCAGTGCCGGATACACGTACGGGCACATCTGGATATCGTCGAATCCAATCACCGACAGCTCGCCGGGGACACTGATGCTGCCCTCCGCGGCTGCTCGCAACACACCTATACCCATCAAATCGTTAGCGGCGAAAATGGCAGTAGGCCGGTCCCGACTCAGCAATTGGGCCGCGGCCTCATACCCGCCAAGACTGGTGAAGTCACCATCCAGTACCCGCCCGTCACGCAGCCCTACACCCGCCTCCCGCAGGGCTCGACGAAAACCCGCAAGGCGCAATTTGGCGACGCTGGTATTGGCTGGGCCATTGATACAGGCAATATCTACATGCCCCAAATCAAGCAGATGGCGAGTCGCCAGATAAGCGCCCTGCTCATGATCGATCCGCACCAGATCGGCATCCACGCCGTCCAGCGCGCGGTCAACGATCACCATTGGCGTGCGCACGGAGGCCAGGCTGTCGAGCAGGTCACGCTCCTCACCCACTGAAGCGACGACCAGGCCGTCGACGCGTTTTTCCAGCAACACGCGGAGGTAGCTGCGCTGCTTTTGCGGGTTGTCATCGGAGTTGCAGAGGATCACGCAATAACCGTTACGCTCGCAGGCATCCTCGATGCCACGGGCAAGCTCGGCAAAATACGGGTTGACGCTATTGGGCACCAGCAGGCCGATGGTGGCCGTGCTCCGGGCCTTGAGTGAGCGCGCCACGGCGCTGGGCACGTAGTCGAGTTCAGCGATTGCCGCCTCGACTTTCAGTCGTACAGGCTCGCTGACCGGCCGGGTCTTGTTCAGCACGTGGGACACGGTGGTGTAGGAAATACCGGCCAGCGCCGCTACATCTTTAATGGTTGCCATGCTTTCAGTTCCGCCGGTCTGCACACCGGCTGCGATAAGTTGTGATTTTTATGAGATAGCAAACGTTTGCGATAGCCAACTATGCGAATGCAATGTGGCCTTGTCAAATTCGCCGAAACGCGTGAGGCAGGCACGAGAGTTTCGGAATTGTCGCTCAACCCGGTCGGAAAACCGAACAATTTGTTACAAGCGTTCGGCTTTCCGAAACTGAAGCCGAGTTCCAACCCCGCAAAGAGCCATCCGAAGGCCAGTTCCGCGAAGAACAGCCGACCCTCGAAAACCCTCTGAATTTATTTTCACCACTGCGCAGCAAACATGGCGCGGCGCGGTCACATGCGCTCTTTAACTGACGATCTGTTGCGAAATGCCTTACAGTAAAATACTGTATGCGCATACAGCAAAAACAAGGGAAACACTTTCGTGGCCACCTCATCCTCAGCATCCATGTCTGTCAGCAGCTATGAGCAACTGGGCGTCCGGATCCAGAAAATCATCAACGCACCTACCGCGCAGCGCGCCAGGGCCGCACTGATCTTCCGCCTCGAACATGAATCGACCTCCGACTGGGAAACCCTGCTCGAAGAAATTGCCGAGAACGACAACGTTACCCTCGCCCACCGTGATGACGGCGGTGTGCAGTTGTTCTGGACTGTGCCGAAGGAAGACTGACCCGGATGAGATTCACTGTATTGGCAGCTACCTGCCTGTTGTTCAGTATCAGCGCCCAAGCCGACGCACCACGCACCTTTACCGAAGCCAAGAAAGTCGCCTGGCGCCTGTATGCGCCGCAGTCCACCGAGTTCTATTGCGGCTGCAAGTACACCGGCAACAAAGTCGACCTGGCCGGCTGTGGTTATGTACCGCGCAAGAACGCCAACCGGGCATCACGCATTGAATGGGAACATATCGTTCCGGCCTGGCAGATCGGCCATCAGCGCCAATGCTGGCAGGATGGCGGGCGCAAGAATTGCTCACGCAACGATACGGTCTATCAGCGCGCCGAGGCCGACCTGCACAACCTGGTGCCGAGCATCGGCGAGGTGAATGGCGACCGCAGCAACTTCAGCTTCGGCTGGCTGCCGGAGCAGGCCGGGCAATATGGCTCATGCCTGACCCAGGTCGATTTCAAAGCGAAAAAGGTCATGCCGCGGCCTTCCATTCGCGGAATGATCGCGCGTACTTATTTCTACATGAGCAAGCAGTACAACCTGCGCCTGTCCAAGCAGGACCGGCAGTTGTATGAAGCCTGGAACAAGACCTACCCCGCCCAGGCCTGGGAGCTTCAGCGCAACCAGCGCGTGGCCTGCGTGATGGGCCGCGGCAACGAGTTCGTCGGCCCGGTGAACCTCAAGGCCTGCGGCTGAAACTCAGTTCAGCGCCTGCAGGTAGGCGCTGGCCTGCTGGTAACGCTGCAAACGAGCGATGTCGACGGGGCCAGGGATGGCAATCCGCGAGGCATCGCTCTCGTCGGCCAGGTCCGCCAGCTTCACCGTCCGCGCCAGCGGATCGGAGCCGACCCTGACGACGAAATCTTCATAGCTTTCGTCGCTACGCTGGCTAAGGGCCTGGACCGCCGCAAGGATCTTCAGGGCGAAGCCCTCGCGCGCCAGATCCGACAGGGTCATGGGCGACTCCTGCAGGACTTCGTGCAGCACCGCGACGATCCGCTGTTCAGTGGTCGATACCCGCAGCATCACCCGCAATGGATGCAGGATGTATGCGGCGCCCCCTTTATCCCAATGCCCTTCATGGGCCCGGGCTGCAACCGTAATGGCTCGCTCCAGCGTGGACATGGCCCCCTCCTCACCGTTGCTGCATTCGTCGATGGAACCCCTCTTCCAGAGCATAGCCCGACAAACGCGCAAGTACCGGTCGCAGAGCGCCGCAATAGCGATTCAGCGAGGAGCGTCGTGCTGGATGACCACCGAATCGGTACCCAGGCGTGCCATGACATCGTTTTTGCTGGCTTCAGCCTCGGCCTTGTCTGCGAAAGGCCCCAACAGCACCACTGGCTTGCCGTCGCGGTAGACCACCGAGGAAGGAATGCCCTTCTCGATCAGGCGCGCGGTCATGTCGCTGAGCGCACCCATGTTCGGGCCCTGAATGATTTCCACGTCCCAGCCTTGCGGAGCAGGTTCGGCGGCCAGGGCATCGGCACGGCGCTGAAGGTCGGCGCCGCCGCAGATCTCACGAATACGCAGGTCGCTGCCGGTTTCGTCAATGATGATGCGGTAGTCCGTGCCTTCCTTGATCGCCACATAACTGCGATACGGCAGGAAGGTACCGGTGTCGTCCTTGCCGCGGAACTGGCCACAGATATCGCCCTGCTTGTTGAAGCGCACGTTGGCGAACTTGGCCGTCTTGGGGTTCTGCAGATGCTCGGCGACCTGCTTGTGCACTCGCTCGGCATCGTTGTCACAACCGGCCAGGGCCAGCACCGCCATTACCATCGCCACTTTGCGCACGCGTCTACCTCCTGAATTCAAGCGGCGGATTCTAGCATCTGGCCGTTGCCAGGGTCCGCTACTCCTTGACGCAGTCCACGGTGTAGACGCGACCCTCTTCCTGTTGCTGCAAGCCGTGCACATCGGCAACGAAGCCGGGAAAACCGCTGTCGAACGCCCGGGCAAAGGCCAGATAGTCGACGATCGAGCGGGTTTCTTCGGTGAAACGCTCGCCCGGCATGATCAGCGGAATGCCCGGCGGATAAGGCACCAGCATTACCGCAGCAATACGCCCTAACAATTGATCGATGGGCACCGCCTCGACGTCTCCGCGAACCAGCTTGTCGTAGGCGTCGGCGGGCTTCATCGCCACCTCCGGCAGACGGGTGTAGAGGCGCTTGAGCTGTTTGGCGGTGGCGTTGCTGCGGTAGCAGGCGTGCAGTTGATCGCAGAGGTCACGCAGGCCCATGCCGCGGTAGCGCTGCGTATCCTGAGCGGCGACACAGGGCAGGCTTTGCAGCAGGTCGGTGTTGGCGTCGTAGTTGCGCTTGAACTCCAGCAGCTCAGTAAGCAGCGTGCTCCACTTGCCCTTGGTGATGCCCATCGAGAACAGCACCAGAAAGGAATACAGCCCGGTCTTCTCCACCACCAACCCACGCTCCCAGAGAAACTTGCTGACCACCGCAGCGGGAATACCCTGGCGATCAAGGCTGCCGCCCGCATCCAGGCCAGGCATGACCAGCGTTACCTTGATCGGATCGAGCAGCACATAGTCCTCGCTGACGTCGCCAAACCCGTGCCACTGCGCCTGGGGTTCGAGCAACCAGTCCTCGGTGGCGATGCGGTGAATCCCCTCGACCCGCGGCGGCTGCCAGACACTGAACCACCAATCCTGCACATCAATGTGCTCACGCAGGTTGGCCAGCGCCCGACGAAAACTCAGCGCCTCGTCGAACATTTCCTGAAGCAGCGAACGGCCCGCTGGCCCCTCCATCATTGCCGAGGACACATCCAGCGAGGCGAGGATGCTGTATTGCGGCGAGGTAGAGATATGCATCATGAACGCTTCGTTGAAGCGATCCCGATCCAGTTGCCGGCTGCCGCCGTTCTGCACATGGATCATCGACGCCTGGCTGAAAGCCGCCAGCAGCTTGTGGGTTGAGTGGGTGCTGAACACCAGCGGGCTGTCAGCGCCGCGCGATGTGCCCATGGCGTAGCGCCCGGCAAAGAATTCATGGAAGGCCGCATAGGCGTACCAGGCCTCGTCGAAGTGCAGCACATCAACGCTGTTGCCAAGCGTCTGCTTGATCAGTTCGGCGTTGTAGCACAGGCCGTCATAGGTGGAGTTGGTCACCACCGCCATCTTCACCCGCGGCTCGCGCCCACGGGCCAGCGGGTTGGCGAGAATCTTCGCGCGGATCGACTCGGCGCTGAACTCGCTGAGCGGAATCGGCCCGATGATGCCCAGTTCATTGCGCTCCGGGCACAAGTACAACGGAATGGCGCCGGTCATGATGATCGCGTGCAACACCGACTTGTGGCAGTTGCGGTCCACCAGCACCAGATCGTCGCGACCGACCATGGAATGCCAGACGATTTTGTTCGCGGTCGAGGTGCCGTTGATCACGAAGAAGGTATGGTCGGCGCCGAAATTGCGTGCCGCGCGGGCCTCCGCTTCCGCCAAGGGGCCGGTGTGATCCAGCAGGGAACCCAGCTCCGGCACCGATACCGAGAGGTCCGAGCGCAGGGTATTTTCCCCAAAGAACTGATGAAACGCCTGCCCCACCGGACTCTTGCGGTAAGCCACCCCGCCACCGTGCCCCGGGGTATGCCAGGAATAGTTGGACTGGGCAGTGTGTTGCACCAGCGCCTTGAAAAACGGCGGCAGCAGACCGTCCAGGTAATTGTGTGCCGCCCGCGCGACCTGGCGGGCGAGAAAGGGCACGGTGTCTTCGAACAAGTAGAGAATGCCGCGCAACTGGTTCAGTTCGCTCATGGCATCGGCCGGGGCATTTTCCAGGGTGACCTGCTCACCGAGGGCGAAAATCGGCAAATGCGGCGCACGTGAGCGCGCCAGGCGGATCAGCTCGACCATGTTCTGCAGCAGGTGGGTGTTTTCGCCAGCCCCTTCGGCGGCGATCAGCATGCAAGCGAGGCCATGATGAGTCGCGGCAACCAGCCGGCCTTCGGCGTAATCGGTAGCGCTGAGGATAGTGAAACCGTCTTGCGCGAGTTCTTGAGCGATGCCGCGCACGCGGTCGCCGGCCACGGTGTCGGCCTTGATGTCACGATGAACGATAAGAACGGGGAACTTGAGGTCCTTGTACATGGGCGGCGCTACCTTCTTCCTGCGACAGGCCCCGTGGGCCGTTCATCTCAGGGTAGAAGGTTGCCGCCATGGCGCGCGGAAAATGCCTCAGTTGGCCTCGGCCAGTTGCTGCCAGAGGGCGGGGCCGCCCGCTGACTTAGCGACGGCGCCAAGACGCGCCATGTGGCCTTCCAGCTCAGCGGCGCTGGCGCGGATGATTCGTCCCGCCTGGCGTGTGGCCGGCAAACGGCGAATCTCGCTGCCCTGGTCAGACCCGCCCTCGCCTTCACCATCGTGGCCCGCCAGCGAAAGGCTGGTCTGGCCACCGGTCATGGTCAGGAAGACATCGGCGAGCAACTCGGAGTCGAGCAACGCGCCGTGCAGTTCACGGCCCGAGTTGTCGACGCCGTAGCGTTTGCAAAGCGCGTCGAGGCTGTTGCGCTGGCCCGGGTGGCGACCACGCGCCATCACCAGGGTGTCGAGGATTTCGCAATGCTGGGAAATGTCGGCGCGGTCTTGCTGGCCGAGCAGGGCGAATTCGTTGTTGATGAAGCCAACGTCGAACGCCGCGTTGTGGATGATCAGCCGCGCACCCTGGATGAACTCGAAGAATTCGTCGGCGACTTCGGCGAAGCGCGGCTTGTCCTTGAGGAATTCGTCGGTGATGCCGTGGACGCCGATGGCGCCCTCGTCGCTGTCACGGTCCGCCTGCAGGTAAACGTGGAAGTGACGCCCGGTCAGCCGCCGGCCAACCAGTTCGACGCAGCCGATCTCGATGATCCGGTGACCGTCGGTGACCGGCATACCGGTGGTCTCGGTATCGAGGACGACCGACCTGTTGTTTTGCAAATCCACGTCGGTGATCTCCTGCCGTGTTGCTCAAAGCGGCGAATCTTACCCCACCTTCGCCGTCGCGTCCCGGATTCATCGGCGGCGCTTGTCAGCGAACGCCGCGTACCTCGTCAACGCCGCGGTTGGCCAACTGATCGGCACGCTCGTTGCCGTGATGGCCGATATGCCCGCGAACCCATTGCCACGTGACCTTATGCCGGTTGACCTGCTCATCGAGAAGCTTCCAGAGGTCGGCGTTCTTCACCGGCTCCTTGGCGGCGGTCTTCCAGCCGCGCTTCTTCCAGTTGGTCATCCACTCGGTGATGCCCTTCATGACGTACTGCGAGTCGGTTACCAGCCGCACCTCGCATTCACGATTCAATGCCTCCAGGCCCTTGATCGCCGCCATCAACTCCATGCGGTTGTTGGTGGTGTCGCGCTCGCCACCCCACAGCTCTTTCTCGACGCCCTTGCAAACCATCAGGACGCCCCAGCCGCCAGGGCCAGGATTGCCCTTGCAGGCGCCATCGGTGTAGATCTCGACGCTATCGCTCATGTACAGCCTTATTCATCGTTGAAGGTTCTGCCTTCGGGGTGGGGAGACTGGCGGTTGACCTTGGCCAGCGGCAGCGGCAGCAGCTTGCCCATCGGTTCGCGACGCGCCTGGCGCAGGGGCCGCAGGCCGACCACCATCTTGCGCGCCACGAGCAGATAGACCCCGCCACCGGCACTCTGCCAGCGCCCGGCAACGCGTTCCCACCCCGCCAACCGGGTTTGCCAGGCCGGCGAAGCAAGCGGCGGACGATAGCACCCGAAACGGCGTTTCTCCAGCGCGAAACCCAGCAGGTTAAGCCAGTCGCCGACCCGCGAAGGCGAGATGCAGCGCGCCTTGCGTAACGCATCATGAGCGAACACCCGGCGCATGCCCCAACTGCTCCAGGGATTGATCCCAACGATCAGCAAGTGACCGCCAGGACGCACGCTGCTCGCCGCTTCACGCAGCAGGCCGTGGGGCGACAGACAGAAATCCAGCCCGTGCTGCAACACGACAACATCGGCGGCATGCTCGCTGAGCGGCCAGGCCTGCTCCTCACAGACGATCTCCACTCCGGGCAACGGCGCGCCGAGACGGACATTACGCTGCACCTGCGGCGCAGTCGGCGGCGGCTCGGCACTGGGCCCGTAATGCACCAGGTAGCCACCGAAATAGCGCCCCAGTTCTTCCTCCAGCAGACGTTGCTCCTCCTTGAGCATCAGTTGCCCCAAGGGCCCGGCGAACCAGTCACGGGCTTGGCTGATCAGTTCGAGCCACTCCGGATCGGCCTGGGCGAAGGCTTGATCGGTCATTGCAATCTCCCTGGAAGGTTCTCGACAGAGCACATAGCTACTAAGATGCACCCTTGTCCCACGTTTGGCGAATCGCTCGATGATACAGATAGAAGCCTTGCCCGCTTTCAGCGACAACTACATCTGGTTGTTACAGGATCCCGCCAGTCGTCGCTGCGCGGTGGTCGACCCGGGCGACGCGGCACCCGTGCTGGCCTGGCTGGAAAGCCACCCGGACTGGCGCCTCGAGGACATCCTCATCACCCACCATCACCATGACCATGTCGGCGGTGTCGAAGCGCTGAAGGCCGCCACTGGCGCGCGGGTCTGCGGCCCGGCCCACGAGCAAATCCCGGCCCGCGACGTGGCCCTGGAGGACAATGCCGAGGTCCAGGTGCTGGGCGTGGACTTCCAGGTATTCGCGGTACCCGGCCACACCCTCGGACACATTGCCTATTTCACCGAGCGCACGCCAACGCCCCTTCTGTTCAGCGGCGACACGCTATTCGCCGCCGGCTGCGGCCGGATGTTCGAAGGCACGCCGGTGCAAATGCACGGCTCGCTGCAACGGCTGGCGGCGCTGCCTGAGGCGACCCTCGTCTTCTGCGCTCATGAATACACCTTGAGCAACCTGCGCTTCGCTCGCGCCGTTGAGCCGGAAAACCCGCATGTTGCCCAGCGATTCGAGGAAGTTACCCGCTTGCGTGCGGAAAATCGCATCACGTTGCCATCAACCATCGCGCTGGAAAGGCTCACCAACCCCTTTTTACGCACCGGGGAAACATCCGTTAAAGAAAAAGCAGACGAACGGACAGGGGCTATAAACCCTACGCCAAGTGCTGTTTTTGCTGGCTTGCGGGCCTGGAAGGATACGTTCTAAGGATTGCCGCTTGATGACCGTGCAGTTCTGAAAGGTTGACCGAGTGTGGGGCGCTTTCTAGAATCGCCCGACATTTTCGCCCGGAACTTTATCCCAGCCAATGTCGTCCACTTGCCGCAGAACCTTCAAATCCGTCGCCCTGACGCGCCTGGCACAGGCCATCGCGCTCGGCCTGTCAGCCACTCTCGTGGGCTGCCAGAGCACCAGTCAAATGGGCGACGCCGAAAGCGTTCGCATGCACGTCCAGCCTCGTATCAAGCAGAAGCCTGTGTTCGTCCAGGCCAAGCCGGTCGAGCAGGCGCCGCAGGACGTCTGGGAGCGCATTCGCCAGGGCTTCCAGTTGCAGGACGACATCAACGTCAACCCGCGTATCGAGCAGCAGCGCCTGTGGTTCGCCAGCAACCCGACCTTCCTCGAAACCGCGGGTGATCGCGGCAGCCTGTACATCCACTACATCGTCGAACGCCTCGAAGAGCGCGACATGCCGCTGGAACTGGCACTGCTGCCGGCCATCGAGAGCGCCTACAACCCCATGGCCTACTCTCGCGCCCACGCCGTCGGGCTGTGGCAGTTCATCCCGTCCACCGGCCGCCACTACAACCTGCGTCAAACCAACTTCTACGACGGCCGTCGCGACATCACCGCGTCGACCAACGCCGCCCTCGACTACCTGGGCCGCCTGCACGACATGTTCAACGGTGACTGGCTGCTGGCCCTGGCGGCCTACAACGCGGGTGAAGGCACCGTCAGCCGGGCCATCGAGCGCAACGAGCGCCTCGGCCTGCCCACCGACTACTGGAACCTGCCCCTGCCTCAGGAAACCCGCGACTACGTGCCCAAGCTGCTGGCCCTGTCGCAAGTGGTCCTGACCCCGCAGGCCTACGGCGTGAACCTCAACCCGATCGCCAACGAACCCTATTTCGAAGCCGTCGCGATCAAGGACCGTGTTGACCTGTCCCGGGTCGCGGCCCTGGCCGAGATCGACGAAGACGAACTGTTCCAGCTCAACCCGGCCTTCAAGAAGCGCATGACCGTGGACGGTCCGCAGCAACTGCTGGTGCCCACTGCCAAGGCGCAGTTGCTCACCACCAGCCTGTCGAACATGAGACCCGAAGAACTGCTCACCCTGCGGCCGAAGTCCGCAGTGTTCGAAGCCGCCCTGGCGGAAGCCTCGGCACCGGCCCGCAGCACCCGCTACCGGGTCAAGCGCGGCGACAGCCTGGGCAGCATCGCCAAGGCCAACCGCGTCAGCGTCAACGACCTGCAGCGCTGGAACAAGCTCAGCGGCAACCGCCTCAAGCCCGGCCAGACCCTGGTCATGCAGGGCGTTCAGCCCGCCACCACGGTCGCCTCACTCTCCGCCGCCGATGCGAAAAAACGCGCAACCCAATACAAGGTTCGCAAGGGTGACTCGCTGTATCTGGTCGCCAAACGCTTCAACGTGGAAATGCAGCACCTCAAGCGTTGGAACCCGCGCAGCGGCCAGGCGCTGAAGCCCGGCCAGACCCTCACTGTCTATCTGCCTCATTAAGTGGAACGCACCGCCATGGAGCGGTGCGTTGACGTCTGGGGATGCGCCCTTTTTCCTGCTGATACAAGCTGTTACTGTAGGGACAATAAAGCCCAAGCCGCCTGGATCGGATCGCCGACTTGATACGTCCCCTCCTGCTGTCACTCAGCCTGGCCTTGAGCTTTCCCGCGGGCGCGACCATCACCGAAAGTCACGGTTACGCCCAGTTCGGCACGCTCAAGTACCCTGCCAGATTCACCCACTTCGACTGGGTCAACCCGCAAGCTCCCAAGGGAGGCACCTTGCGGGCCATGGCATTCGGCACCTTCGATACCCTCAACCCCTACACCTTCAAGGGCAGCAGTCCGGTAACCACGCCGAACTTCCTGCAGTACGGGGTCAGTGAGCTCAACGAAACCCTTATGGTCGGCACCGGCCAGTACGACCCGTCCGGTGATGAAGCAACGTCCAGCTACGGCCTGATCGCCCGCTCGGTGGAGTACAGCGAGGACCGCAGTTGGGTGGTGTTCAACCTGCGCCCAGAAGCCCGGTTTCACGATGGCAGCCCCATCACCGCGGCGGACGTCGCGTTCTCCTACCGCACCCTGCTCAAGGACGGTCACCCGATCTACCGCACCAACCTTCAGGAAGTGCAGCGGGTCGACATTCTCAACCCGCAGCGCATTCGCTTCGTCTTCAAGCGCGCCGGCAACCCCTTGCTGATCCTGCGCCTGGGCGAGATGCCGGTGCTCGCCCAGCACTATTGGAAAGGCCGCGACTTCAAGGCCACTACCTTCGAGCCGCCGCTGGGCAGCGGCCCCTATCGCATCACCCAGGTGCAGCCGGGGCGACGCCTGGTGTTCGAGCGGGTCAAGGACTGGTGGGGCAAGGACCTCGCCGTCAACCGCGGCAAGTACAACTTCGACCGCGTGGAGTACGAGTTCTACCGCGATAGCGATGTGGCCTTCGAAGCCTTCAAGGCCGGCGAATTCGATATCTACATCGAGCACCAGGCGAAAAACTGGGCCAACGGCTACAACTTCCCGGCCGTGCGCCGTGGCGAGGTCATCCAGGCGCAGATCAAGCACCAGATCCCGACCCAGACCCAAGGCCTGTTCATGAACAGCCGCCGCGCCGCCTTCGCCGACCGCCGCGTGCGCCAGGCGCTGGGCCTGATGCTGGATTTCGAATGGACCAACCGCGCGCTGTTCAGCAACGCCTATCGACGCGCCACCAGCTTCTACCCCAACAGCGAATTCAGCGCCGAAGGCCTGCCTGTGGGCAAGGAGTGGCTGCTGCTTGCGCCCTACCGCGACCAGCTTCCCGCCGCACTGCTGACCCAACCCTACAGCGTCAGCCGCACCGACGGCCGAGGCATCGGCCGCGACAACCTGCGCCAGGCCCTGGAGCTACTCGGCCAGGCGGGCTGGAAGCTGTCCGGGCAGCGCCTGCTCAACAGCAACGGCCAACCACTGAAAATTGAAATCCTGCTGGTCAACCCGAACCTGGAACGCATCCTCCAGCCCTACGTGGAAAACCTCGCCAGCATCGGCATCGACGCACGCCTGCGCACGGTCGACCGCGCCCAGTACAAACAGCGACTGGATCAGTTCGACTTCGACATGATCCTGATGACCCTGACCCAGACCCTCAGCCCGGGCCTGGAACAGTGGCAGTACTTTCACTCCAGCCAGGCGACGACCAAAGGCAGCAAGAACTACGCTGGCGTGAGCAGCCCGGTGGTCGACCACCTGCTCGAAGCCCTGCTCGCCGCCCAGAGCCGCGATGACCAGGTGGCCGCCGCCCGCGCCCTGGACCGCGTACTGCTCTGGCAGCACTACATGATTCCCAACTGGTACCTCGACTATCACCGCCTGGCCTACCGCAACCGGTTCGCCTTCGTCGCCACGCCGCCCTACACCCTCGGGCTGAATAGTTGGTGGCTCACGCCTTCGGAGAACGCCCAATGATGCCAATGCCTCGTCTGCGCCAGTTGCTCGGCGGCCTGCTGCTGGCCAGCCTGAGCCTGTCGACCCTGGCCGCGCCGCAGCACGCCGTGACCCTGTACAACGAAGCGCCGAAGTACCCGGCCAACTTCAAGCATTTCGACTACGTAAACCCCGACGCACCCAAAGGCGGCACGTTCCGCCAGAACGGCTTTGGCGGCTTCGACAGCCTCAATCCGTTCATCAGCAAGGGCGTCCCGGCAGACAACATCGAGCTGATCTACGACACCCTCGCCCGCGCCAGCCTCGACGAACCCTTCACCGAATACGGACTGGTCGCACGACAGATCGAGAAAGCCCCGGACAACAGTTGGGTACGCTTCTACCTGCGCCCCGAAGCGCGCTTTCACGACGGCAAGCCGATCCGCGCGGAAGATGTCGTGTTCACCTTCAACACCCTGATCAAGAACGGCGCCCCCATGTATCGCGGCTATTACGCCGACGTGGCCGAAGTCGTCGCCGAAGACCCGCTGCGGGTGCTGTTCAAGTTCAAGCACAGCAACAACCGCGAGCTGCCGCTGATCCTCGGCCAACTGCCCGTCCTGCCGAAACACTGGTGGGAAGGCCGTGACTTCACCAAGAGCGGCCTGGAAGTCCCGGTCGGCAGCGGTCCGTACCGTGTCGCCGACGTAAAAGCCGGTCGCACGATCCGCCTTGTGCGCGACAAGGACTACTGGGGCAAGGACCTGCCCATCAACCGCGGCTTCTACAATTTCGACACCATCACCGTCGACTACTTCCGCGACAACACCGTCGCCCTCGAAGCGCTCAAGGCCGGCCAGTTCGACTACTGGTTCGAAACCAGCGCGAAGAACTGGGCCACCGCCTACAACATTCCGGCGGTGCGGGAAAAACGCCTGATCCGCGAAGAAATCCTCAACGGCACTCCGACCGGCATGCAAGGCTTCGTCTTCAACCTGCGCCGCCCGGTATTCCAGGATGTGCGGGTTCGTCAGGCACTGAGCCTGCTGCTCGACTTCGAGTGGACCAACAAGCAACTGTTCAACGGCGCCTACACCCGCACCGGCAGCTACTTCGAGAACTCCGAAATGGCCGCCAGCGGCCTGCCGGGCCCGGAAGAGCTGAAAATCCTTGAGCCGTTGCGTGGGAAAGTCCCCGAACAGGTGTTCAGCGAAGCCTTCAAAAACCCGGTAACCGACGGCAGTGGGATGATCCGCGAACAGCAGCGCCAGGCCTACAAGCTGCTGCAGGAGGCCGGCTGGCGTATCGAGAACGACAAGATGGTCGATGCCCAGGGCAAGCCGCTGACCATCGAATTCCTGTTGGCGCAGACCGAGTTCGAACGGATCCTGCTGCCCTACAAACGCAATCTCGCCGACCTCGGCATCACCCTGAACATCCGCCGGGTCGACGTCGCGGAATACATCAACCGCCTGCGCTCGCGGGACTTCGACATGATCGTCGGCGGCTTCCCGCAGTCCAACTCGCCGGGCAACGAACAGCGTGAGTTCTGGCAGAGCAGCAGCGCCGACAACCCCGGCAGCCGCAACTTCATGGGGCTCAAGGACCCGGCCGTCGACAGCCTGGTGGAGTCGCTGATCAACGCCGACTCGCGGCAGAGCCTGGTGGCCCACACCCGCGCCCTTGATCGCGTGCTGCTGTGGGGCTTCTACGTTGTCCCCAACTGGCACATCAAGACCTGGCGCGTGGCGTACTGGAACCACATCGGCCACCCGGAAACGCCGCCCAAGTACGATATCGGCATCACGACCTGGTGGATCAAGCCAGAGGTGAAGCCGGCCATCCCGGTCACACCGCCGAGTGATGCGGCATCCGCGAACGGGGAGCAGTGACATGCTGGCTTACATCCTGCGGCGCCTGCTGCTGATCATTCCCACCCTGCTCGGCATCCTGATCATCAACTTCGTCATCATCCAGGCCGCACCCGGCGGCCCGGTGGAACAGATGATCGCCAAGCTCGAAGGCTTCGAGGGCGCCACCAGCCGCATCGCCGGCGGCGGTGCGGAAGTCTCGGTTGCCGGCTCCAACTACCGCGGCGCGCAGGGCCTCGACCCGGCCCTGATCCAGGAAATCGAGCGCATGTACGGCTTCGACAAGCCGGCGCCGGAACGCCTGTGGATCATGATCAAGAACTACGCCCGCCTGGACTTCGGCGACAGCTTCTTCCGCGACGCCAAGGTGGTCGACCTGATCGCCGAGAAGATGCCGGTGTCCATTTCCCTCGGGCTGTGGAGCACGCTGATCATGTACCTGGTGTCGATCCCTCTGGGCATCGCCAAGGCCACCCGCCACGGCAGCCACTTCGACGTCTGGACCAGTTCGGCGATCATCGTCGGCTACGCCATTCCCGCGTTCCTGTTCGCCATCCTGCTGATCGTCGTGTTCGCCGGCGGCAGCTACCTGGACTGGTTCCCGCTACGGGGGCTGACGTCGAGCAACTTCGACGAGCTGAGCACCACCGGCAAGATCATCGATTACTTCTGGCACCTGGCACTGCCGGTCACTGCGCTGGTCATCGGCAACTTCGCCACCATGACCCTGCTGACCAAGAACAGCTTCCTCGACGAGATCAACAAGCAGTACGTGGTCACCGCCAAGGCCAAGGGCCTGACGCCGAACCGCGTGCTCTATGGCCATGTGTTCCGCAACGCCATGCTGCTGGTGATCGCCGGCTTCCCTTCGGCCTTCATCGGCATCTTCTTCACCGGCTCGCTGCTGGTCGAGGTGATCTTCTCCCTCGACGGCCTGGGCCTGATGAGCTTCGAGGCCGCTATCAACCGCGATTACCCGGTGGTGTTCGGCACACTGTTCATCTTCACCCTGCTCGGCCTGGTGGTGAAACTGATCGGCGACCTGACGTACACCCTGGTCGACCCACGTATCGACTTCGAAAGCCGGGAGCAATGAGATGAACCTGTCCCCTCTCAATCGCCGCCGCTTCGAGCGCTTCAAGGCCAACCGCCGCGGCTGGTGGTCACTGTGGCTGTTCCTGATCCTGTTCGGACTGAGCCTCGGCGCCGAGCTGATCGCCAACGACAAACCGCTGGTCGTGCGCTACGACGGCGAGTTCTATTTCCCGGCGTTCAAGCGCTACCCGGAAACCACCTTCGGCGGCGAATTCCCGCTGGAAGCCAACTACAAGAGCCCGTACATCCGCGACCTGCTGGAGAAGAAGCAGAGCTGGGTGCTTTGGGCTCCGATCCCGTTCAGCTACCAGAGCATCAACTACGACCTGAAAGTCCCGGCGCCCGCCCCGCCGTCCGCGCAGAACTGGCTGGGCACCGACGACCAGGGCCGCGATGTGCTGGCGCGAGTGATCTACGGCTTCCGCATCTCGGTGCTGTTCGCCCTGACCCTGACCATTCTCAGCTCCATCATCGGCGTGATTGCCGGTGCATTGCAGGGCTTCTATGGCGGCTGGGTGGACCTAGCCGGGCAGCGCTTCCTGGAAATCTGGTCAGGCCTGCCGGTGCTCTACCTGCTGATCATCCTCGCCAGCTTCGTCCAGCCCAACTTCTGGTGGTTGCTGGGGATCATGCTGTTGTTCTCCTGGATGAGCCTGGTGGACGTGGTCCGCGCCGAGTTCCTGCGCGGACGCAACCTGGAATACGTGCGCGCCGCGCGGGCACTGGGCATGCAGAACGCCGCGATCATGTACCGGCACATCCTGCCCAACGCCATGGTCTCGACCATGACCTTCATGCCCTTCATTCTCACTGGCGCCATTGGCACCCTGACCGCACTGGACTTCCTCGGCTTCGGCCTGCCGGCCGGCTCGCCATCCCTGGGCGAGTTGGTATCCCAGGGCAAGTCCAACCTGCAGGCGCCCTGGCTCGGTATCAGCGCCTTCGCCGTCCTGGCCGTGATGCTCAGCCTGCTGGTATTCATCGGCGAGTCCGCCCGCGATGCCTTCGACCCGAGGAAATGAAATGAACAAGGACACCTTGATCGAAGTACGCGACCTTGCCGTCGAGTTCGTCACCGGCTCGCAGCAGCAACGGGTGGTGGAAAACATCAGCTTCGATATCCGCCGCGGCGAGACCCTTGCCCTGGTCGGCGAAAGCGGCTCGGGCAAGTCGGTCACCGCGCACTCGATCCTGCGCCTGCTGCCATACCCGCTGGCACGCCACCCCTCCGGCAGCATTCGTTACGAGGGCCAGGACCTGCTGCACCTGGATGAGAAGAAGATGCGCCACATCCGTGGCAACCGCATCGCGATGATCTTCCAGGAACCGATGACCTCGCTGAACCCGCTGCACAACATCGAGAAGCAGATCAACGAAGTGCTCATGCTGCACAAGGGGCTGCGTGGCAAGGAAGCGACCGCGCGGACCCTGGAATTGCTGGAGCTGGTCGGCATTCCCGAGCCGGCCAAGCGCCTCAAGGCCCTGCCCCACGAGCTGTCCGGTGGCCAGCGGCAACGGGTGATGATCGCCATGGCCCTGGCCAACGAGCCGGAACTGCTGATCGCCGATGAGCCAACCACCGCCCTGGACGTCACCGTCCAACTGAAAATCCTCGAATTGCTCAAGCGTTTGCAGGCAAAGCTGGGCATGGCGCTGTTACTGATCAGTCACGATTTGAACCTGGTGAAAAGAATTGCACACCGCGTATGTGTCATGCAGCGCGGTTGCATCGTCGAACAGGCGTCGTGTGACGAACTGTTTCGCGCTCCGCAGCATCCGTATACGCAAATGCTGCTCGGCGCCGAGCCTAGCGGCACGCCTGCCGCCAACCCGGTTGGCCCGCCGCTGCTGGAGGTCGAGGACCTGCGCGTCTGGTTCCCGATCAAGAAGGGGTTCCTGCGCAAGACCGTCGATTACGTCAAGGCAGTGGACGGCATCAACTTCAGCCTGCCTCAGGGTCAGACCCTGGGCATCGTGGGCGAAAGTGGTTCCGGCAAGTCTACGCTGGGTCTGGCAATCCTGCGGTTGATCGCCAGCAAGGGCGCCATCCGCTTCGAGGGCCAGGCCTTGGACTGCATGACGCAACAACAGGTGCGGCCGCTGCGGCGGCAGATGCAGGTGGTCTTCCAGGACCCCTTCGGCAGCCTGAGCCCGCGCATGTGCGTGGGTGACATCGTCGGAGAGGGCCTGCGCATTCATCGGATAGGCACGGAGGCGGAACAGGAAGAAGCCATCATGGAGGCACTGAGGGAAGTAGGTCTGGACCCGGAAACCCGGCACCGCTACCCTCACGAGTTTTCCGGAGGCCAGCGACAAAGGATTGCCATTGCCCGTGCACTGGTATTGAAACCGGCGCTGATACTGCTGGACGAGCCCACTTCGGCGCTCGACCGGACCGTTCAGCGCCAGGTGGTGGAACTGCTGCGTGCGCTGCAGACCAAGTACAACCTGACTTACCTGTTCATCAGCCACGATCTGGCGGTGGTCAAGGTGCTGAGCCACCAACTGATGGTGGTCAAGCAGGGTCAGGTGGTGGAACAAGGTCCGGCTGCGGGTATTTTCGCCGAACCACAACATCCCTACACACAGCAGTTGCTGGAGGCCGCTTTCCTGGCTCCCACAGCTGTCGATATAACCTGAATGAGGAACAACACATGGGTTTTCTCGCTGGTAAGCGCGTACTGATCGTCGGTGTCGCAAGCAAGCTGTCCATCGCATCCGGCATCGCTGCCGCCATGCATCGCGAGGGTGCAGAACTCGCCTTCACCTACCAGAACGAAAAGCTCAAGGCCCGCGTCGAAGAGTTCGCCGCTGGTTGGGGCTCCAACCCAGAGCTGTGCTTCCCTTGTGACGTTGCCAACGATGACGACATCGCCAGCGTCTTCGAAGCTCTGAGCAAGAAGTGGGACGGCCTGGACTGCATCGTGCACTCCGTAGGCTTCGCGCCGGGCGACCAGCTCAACGGCGACTTCACCGAAGTCACCACCCGCGAGGGCTTCCGCATCGCCCACGATATCAGCGCCTACAGCTTCGTCGCCCTGGCCAAGGCCGGTCGTGAACTGATGAAAGGCCGCAATGGCAGCCTGCTGACCCTGTCGTACCTGGGCGCCGAGCGCACCATGCCGAACTACAACGTCATGGGCATGGCCAAAGCCAGCCTGGAAGCCGGTGTACGCTACCTGGCCGGCAGCCTCGGCCCGGAAGGCACCCGCGTCAACGCCATTTCCGCCGGCCCGATCCGCACCCTGGCGGCTTCCGGCATCAAGAGCTTCCGCAAAATGCTGGCCGCCAACGAAGCGCAGACCCCACTGCGCCGCAATGTCACCATCGAGGAAGTCGGCAACGCCGGCGCGTTCCTCTGCTCCGACCTGGCGTCGGGTGTCAGCGGTGAAATCATGTACGTGGACGGTGGCTTCAACACCACCGCCATGGGCGACATCTCGGAGTAATTCTCCGGGAACGGAAAAGGCCGCTGATGCGGCCTTTTCTTTTGCCCGTAAATAACCAATCGGGGCACGCGCTGCATGTTCCGCAG